>JAQTSP010000062.1 GCA_028711205.1 Eubacteriales bacterium
CTGAGGAACCTTGCGCCCAGGCCGTAGACCTGCTGTATGCGCCCGACATCGCAGCCGATGCTTTCGCCGCTTTCTATCGCGATAACGGCTTTGACAGGCGCGTCATGCGCCATGTCGCTGGCGCCGGTGCAAAGCCTGATAAGGTCGTTATCAGCAAAGCTGAGCAGATAGTCTATCTCGCGCCGGCCACATTTTATTTGGTCCGGACATTCAGGCGGCACCCATACCGCAAATATCTGAAGCGCGACACCGCCGCGTTCCATTCGTGTCAAATCGGCGTGGTCAAACAACCGCCCCTTTGATTCATTTAATATTTTAAATGGCGCAAAGTCCGAATGCGCGTCAGCGATGCGAACCATAACGGTATCTCCCATAACACACCACAAAAAGCCATTGGCTTTCGGGGAACCTGTAAAAACTGAAGAAGAGCCAGGTCCCCGGCTCTTCTGATCACTTACTTTGCGAAATCAATCGATCTGGTTTCCCTGATGACATTGACTTTTATCTGCCCGGGATAGTCCAAATCCTTTTCAATTTTCTTAACGATGTCCTTTGCCATCAGATGCATGCCTGCATCGTCCACGTCCTCGGGCTTGACCAGTATACGGACTTCCCTGCCCGCCTGTATGGCGTAGCATTTTTCAACACCCGAGAATGAGTTAGCGATTTCTTCTAAAGCTTCTAAGCGTTTGATGTAATTTTCGAGAGATTCTCTTCTTGCGCCCGGTCTTGCGGCGGATATCGCGTCAGCGGACTGCACGAGCACCGCTTCGACTGTCTGCGCCTCAATATCGCCGTGATGTGCCTGTATACAGTGAATCACATCATTGCTTTCACGGTATTTTCTGGCTAAATCGGCGCCGATCTGTATATGAGGTCCTTCAACCTCGTGATCGACCGCTTTGCCGATATCATGCAGCAAACCGCCGCGTTTTGCCAGCTTCACGTTTGCACCGAGCTCTGCGGCCATGACCGCAGACAGATGCGCGACTTCGAGCGAATGCTTTAACACATTCTGCCCGTAACTCGTACGGTATTTTAACCTTCCGAGCAATTTGACGATCTCCGCATGCAGATTATGTATACCGGTATCAAAAGCGGCCTGCTCACCTGCGGTACGTATTTCCTTATCGACTTCTTTGCGCGCTTTATTCACCATCTCTTCGATGCGAGCCGGATGAATTCTGCCGTCAATGATGAGCTTTTCAAGAGCGATTCTTGCAATTTCTCTTCTTATCGGATCAAATCCGGACAGTATCACTGCTTCCGGTGTATCATCGATAATAAGGTCTATGCCAGTGGCCGTTTCGAGAGCACGTATATTACGGCCCTCTCTGCCGATGATCCTGCCTTTCATTTCATCGCTTGGCAATGAAACGACTGATACCGTATTCTCCGCGACATGGTCTGCCGCGTATTTTTGTATCGCGTTGGCTATGATCTCGCGGGATTTACTGTCAGCTTCATCTTTCGCCTTGTTCTCGATTTCTCTGACATAAACAGCCATATCGCGACGTGTTTCCTGCTCAACCTTTTCCAGTAAAAGCGCTTTTGCTTCTTCTGTCGTCATACTGGATACTTTTTCTAGCTGCTCAATCTGCTGTTGAAATGTTTCGTCAATATCTTCTTTGCGTTTGGTGACTTCTTTTAAGCGTTTATTGACTTGTTCTTCCTTCGCTTCCGTGCCTGCTATTTTTTTATCCAGTGCTTCTTCACGCTGGGCTAATCTTCTCTCGATTCTTTGAATTTCATTACGCCTGTCTTTAGACTCTTTTTCGAATTCGCTTCTCAGATTGTGGATTTCTTCTTTAGCTTCAAGAACAGTTTCCTTTTTGATAGCTTCGGCTTTTTTCTGTGCATCTGCCACAAGCCTTTTGACGGAATCTTCTGCTCTGCCTACCTTTGCTTCAGCAACGCTTCTTCTATAAACATACCCCAAAAACGCACCGATAACCAAAGCAACCAGAGGTAGTACTATCAGCAAGATATTATCCACTAAAATGTAGCACCTCCCTATTTAATTTTATGTGCAAATATACTGATTTGAAATATCTATTTGTATACCTGCAGTCTGTCATGCATCATCAAAATAATCTCAAACAAGGTATTATAAGGTTATATTAATAAAGCATATAAGATTGCTAACTATGAAAAATCTATAAAAAAGAAAACCATATAATTCCTCATATTAGAAACCATATTTAATTCTATTATTACGCAGGGTTTTTGTCAAGTCAGGATATACCAATATCCGAACTTTCTTTGGCTTGCCTGTTTTTTCTGTATGTCAAAATTGCCATCGCAAAACATATTATCGCGATTAGCGGATAATAAAATCGAAAGCCGGAAACGAAAGGCCAGCACATGACGACGATGCCGCAGATGATATATCCCTTTACTTTCGTGCGGCCGAAAGCGGATTTTTTCAGTTTTTCAAACGTAATGATCGTTTCGTTCATTTCCTTCTCCGCTTTTTCTTTCGCTGTCTCCTCGTCGGGCATCATTCCCAGTTTGTTTGCAAGTATCAGCACATCTTTGCCGGGCACGAGATGTATCTCGGCGGGTAGGCTTATGCACAGTTTTTTGGCATCGTCACTAAAATCGGAAAGCGAAACGATCGTTATTTTTTGTTTATCTTTAAGCGCTCTGTATGCTCTCAATAGTTCAGTAACGCCGCACTCGCTGCTCGGATGGTTATGAAAGGCATAAATATACCGGCCTTTATGTTCCGCCGTAAACCCATCACCGGTTATCGAAACGTTGCTGTTTTCAAAAATCCTGCCCATATATTCTGCATATTCGCCTGCGTCCATCAAAGTCAGCGTCTCAAGCAAACACTTCTGACGGATTCTCTGCAAATCCTTCTGCATATATTTTTCCGCTTTTTTCCGTTTGATGAGTATCATAACAATGCTGATTGCACAGGTCATGAAAATGGAGATCAGTATTGCGACGAGTGTGGACCTGCTTAAATATAATACCGCAATAAAAATAACGAATAGTAAAAATGATCTCAACATAATGAAGTCGATCATTCTGGCAATCAAAGACCGCCCGCCGTTCATCTTTTTGTTATAATACCTCTGTAATTTTGCGTTCATCCGTATCACTTCCCAGAATATATTTTAACCATATTGCCTATTTATATACTTACACAGCGGACCGTTTGGTAACTTGTTATAATTTTGCAGTTGATGTATAATACTAAGCATAAGAAAGGTGGCTATATGCGAGGCTATACGGAGTTTTCTCAACTTGAAACAGAATACCTGCAGCCCAAACAAAACAGGATCGGCCTTCTGGGTGGCACGTTTAATCCCATACATAACGGGCACATTAAAATGGCCTATATCGCATTATATGAGTTTTTGCTGGGTGAAGTTGTTTTTTTGCCGCTTGGCACTCCCCCACATAAAAAAGATGAATATATCGCGCCTTCGCAACTTCGACTCGATATGATAAAAATGGCGATCGCACGTGAAAAAAAGTTCTCAGTCGATACGATAGAGTTTGAGAGATACGGGACAACGTATACGGTTGATACGCTTGAGATCATGTCGCGCAATAACAAACCAGCCGAATATTATTTTATCATTGGCGCGGATACTCTTTTTGAACTTAAAACATGGAGAAATTTCGAGAGAGTCATATGCCTGACGAACTTCATATGTATTCTGCGGCCCGGCCAGGACGATGCGGCGGTCAGGCAATATGCCGATATGATGAACAGCAGATACGGATATAAAATATACGTCGCAAAGGACAGAGGCCCTGATATCTCATCGTCGCTGATCAGAAAATTGGCGGTATCAAAAAGACCGGTTGGCGGGCTTGTACCCGAGTGTGTTGCAAGATATATACAGATGAACCGTGTGTATGCTAAAGAGGACTAAATGGACTGTAATAGTAAGCAGCTGATAAAATTTCTTAAAAAGCATATTGATCATAAACGTATCAAACACTCTGTCAATACCGCAAGAGAAGCAGTTATGCTTGCAAAAAGATACGGCGTTGACGAACAAAAGGCATATATCGCGGGCATGACGCACGATGTCGCCAAAGGGAAATGCCGTTTCGGGTTAAACAAACTCGCGAAGGAATATAATGTCATTATCGACGAGTTTGAGATAAGCAACCCGGAGCTGACGCACGGTAAGCTTGGCGCAGAGATCGTCAGCAGGCAGCTTGGTATCAGAGACAAGGAGATACTTTCAGCGATACGGTGGCATACGACGGGGCGTGCCGATATGTCAATGCTTGAAAAGATTATATATATTGCTGATATCATAGAGCCGGGCAGAAAATTTAAAGGTATCGGCGAAATCAAAAAGCTTGCGTACGAAGACATCGACGCGGCCATGATTTCGGCATTGGAACAAGTCATGAAATTTGTGCAAAGTAGAGGTTTTGCTTTGCACTCAAAAAGCATAGAAGCCTATCAGTATCTTAAAGAACGGGAGGAAAAAAAGAAACTTGGAATTTAATAAAGACGTGCTAAATGCAGCGCAGCAGTTGTTTATGAAAAAAGCGGAAGATGTCAGGGTACTGAATGTGTCCAACCTGACGATCATTGCGGATTATTTTATCCTGGCGAGCGGACGCAGCGACGTGCATGTCAAATCACTTTGTGACGACATACAAAAATATATGTTTGAAAATGGTCAGCAGCGTCTTCGTATCGAGGGATACAGGCAAGGCAGATGGGTCGTGCTTGATTACGGAGATATACTGATACACATATTCCATAAACGGGAAAGGGAATTTTACGGCCTTGAGCGCCTTTGGGTCGACGGCGACAACTGTACTCAGATCACAGAGGCAGATGTGGCACCAAAATCCTAAAGCCAATTATATTCTATGAAATAAAGTCTTGAAAATATCTTTTTAACCTGCCGGTTATTTAGGAGCTCTATCTTCATCCCCAAAAAACCTGCGGTTTTATTTTGACAATAAAATAAACGAGCATACAGTATTTTTTGTTTGCCCGTCGACGTTTTATAATGATACATAAAATTGAATTTTTCCGGTTAGAACACACGCCTCGCGCAGATAAAGCTTCCAGTCCAGTATGATGAAGTGCATGAACGCTTCATTACCTGATCGTTTCTTGATGACGCGTCGAGCATCATACCCCCGCCGATATAAATGGCCACGTGCCCGCTATAACAGATGATATCCCCGGCCTGCATGTCCGACATGCTTGTAATTTTTGGCAGATCGCAGTGTGCCCAGCCGTATGAAGTCATATAGTTAATCTTATATCCGATCTGGTTCAGACAGTAATACACGAACCCGGAGCAATCAAATGAATTCGGGCCTTTTGCACCCAAAGTATAGTCGCAGCCTAATTTTGTCTGGGCATACGCTATCAAAGCGTCGGGTGTCGGGGTGCCCTCAACGTAGACGCTGGCATGCGTGGTTGTGCCGCCTGATGATCCCGAGGAACCCGAAGAGCCTGACGAGCCTGACGAGCCTGAGGAAGTCGTTGCCGCAGCTCTTGCATTTTCAGAGTAGAGCGCTTCCCTTGTCTGTTCTCCGATGTTACCGTCGGATGATAAACCGTTCCTTGTCTGAAAGTTTTTGACGGCTGTTTCGGTCAATTCGAGAAATTTGCCGGTAACGTAACGATCCGCTAAATAATTCAGCTCGGACAGGCGCTCCTGCAGGCTTTGTACGTCTGTGCCTGAGTCGCCATACTTGACTGTATACGGCATCGCGTCGTCTGAAAACAGCGCTTCAAGCGTCTGTTCGCCCGCAATACCGTCAACCTGCAGTGAGTGCTTTCTCTGGAAAAGCTGCAGGGCATATTCTGTTCCGTATCCGTAATAGTCAGACGGCTCGTCCGTGCCTAAATATCCAAGAGCCATGAGCCGCTCCTGGATCTCGATAACACGTGCATCATAACAGCCGGGCAATAATTCTGTTTCTTCAGGTGCTGTTGTCTGTATCGGCGTCGGATCAGACGTCGCGGTGGGTATGCTCTCAGATGTGACAACAGACGAGGCGTCGCCCGTCTGGTCAATGGATGCGAGCCCGATACCGCCCTCTGCTGCATCGGAAGTGCCGGTATCCGTTTGGGACGAATTGACCGCATCGGCAGCAGAAGCATAAACATTACCATTTGTTCCGGGTAATGTGACCGCGAGCGCAACAGTGATGATGATCATCAATGTTACGGCACCTGCAATGATGCGCTTATCGCCCCACCATGCATTTTTCTTCGTTTTATATCGTTTATTTGGTATACTAGCGGCAACCGAAGCCACCGGTTTTTTGAAAAGATGAAAAAGATGAAAACCCGCGCTTCGGCGCGTATCTCTTATAATAACAGGTCGCGGAGAATCGAATAATTGATCCGCTTTTTTTCGATATTTTATATCGGCCGAACGGACGTTGGCTTTCCTATCGGCGATTTCATCGGCGCTGTACTTAACATGTGAATTGGAAAAGACCCTGAGAAAAAAACCTCTGACACGTTTTGTTACGCTTTTGACGGCCTTAACAAGCTTGTATATTGCCTTGACTATGAATTTTAAGAGTGTCATTAAAGCTTTTTTCATTTACAACCTCTGATACAGTTCAATACCATGCCGTAATGATACCGTAATAATTTCGTAACCATTTAATAATATTATACATCAGGATTCAGATAATGCAACCCTTTTTTACCCAAACAGTTAAAAGATCATAAAGGGATGATCAAATATTATTACAGTTTCCCAGAAAAACCAATAGCCCTTTTGGGTGTGGCTTGGCGAAACTTTATGCCGTATTATATAATATTTTTTTTAATATGACAAATATAGCGAAAAAATTATCAAATAAATTTTAGTCAAGGTTTCTGTATTTCTTCATAAGATGCATAAAAATATCGGCACTGGTTGGCGGCGTATATGTGATGGCGTTTGCACCTGCGTCAATCGTACGCATAATGGATTCATCTGTCGGCCCACCTGTTGCAATGATGGGCACTTGCGGGAACTCAGCCCTGATTTTTTTTACGATTCGAGGCGTCTCGGTGGCGCCGGAAACATTCAGTATTGTCGCGCCGGCATCCAGCCTTTGAGCAACATCCGTGCTGTCCGAAACGATCGTTACAACGATCGGAATATCTATTTTGCTTTTGAGCCGCGTTAAGGTTTCGTTTGAAGTCGGTGAATTGACGACCACGCCGATCGCGCCCTGGAACTCAGCGTCCATTGCAAGATTGATCACCCTCTTCCCCGTCGTTGTTCCGCCGCCCACACCACAGAATACAGGGATGTCCGATACGGTGATGATCGCATGGGAAATAGAAGGCTGAGGCGTGAACGGGTATACGGCAATAACGGCATTTGCGTTGCAGTTTTTTATGAGTGCCACGTCAGTAGAAAACATCAAAGATTTGATGAGCCTGCCAAAAATCTTTATCCCGCTGACCTCGTCGATCACTTCGGGGATCTTGACCATATGTTTTCTTAAGTTGCCTTCAATTTCAGGTACAAATTTAGCCATAACTTATCCTCCGAATATCTAAGAGATATTTAGTGTCTTATATGTGGATTTTAACATTTTAAATTAAAAATGATAATGGTTTTGTATGAATTATTTATGAATTATTTTTTTATTTATTGCTTCACTCAAAAGATGATATTAATCGTATGTATTCGTTAAGTACGCTTTTACTGAAACAAACAAAATAGACCTTTTCAAATGACTCTTTTGTATATTTCCCAAGTACATTTTTCACTGCCGCAAAGGCGATCTTTGAGGCTTTTTCAACCGGATAACCGTATACGCCCGTGCTGATCGATGGAAAGGCCACTGTTTTTGCGCCATTTTTTATCGCCAATTCAAGTGAATTGACATAACACAAATAAAGCAGATCCGGTTCGCCGTTATGGCCGCCTCTCCATACGGGGCCCACTGTGTGAATGACCATTTTACATGGCAGGCCGTACGCCCCGGTCATCTTCGCCTGACCGGTTTCGCAGCCGCCCAGGGTTTTGCATTCTTCCAGCAGCTTAGACCCGGCCGCACGGTGTATAGCACCGTCCACACCTCCCCCGCCGAGCAAAGTATTATTGGCGGCGTTGACGATTGCGTCGACCTGTATTTTTGTGATGTCGCCCTCGACGATCTCTATCCTGTCAGCAAAACCGGAATTATCTTTTCGCATATGATCCTCCCTCGCCGTATCATCAACACAACATCTGTAAAACCAGATTTTTGTATTTCTCATCGAGTATACCGCCGGTCAGCGCATCTGCGATATAGTCATCGATTTCATTTGAGCGCTGATACTTTCTGATCATGACAAGTATATTCAATATGTCGAACAAGATGAGCTTTCCCATTGATTCTCTGATAATTTGCAAATCGACCGGCATCAACATATTATGGCAGCTATCTTATGATCGAACGCTGTTATATAACCGGCAGGCATCAATCTTTTCAAGTAAAACCCCATAAAGGATTTTCAGGTCCTCCTGGAATTCTTTGAGGGTTTGCGATTCTTTCTTCTCCAGGCTTTCTAAAATGTCAAAGGAAAAGGCATTTGCGCCAAATTGTTTCCAGTCATCCTGCAACTGAAAAGAAATACAACTCCCTGTTTTCTGCGAGAATTCAAATCTGTTTTTGCTTCCCGCAATATCCGTTGTCATGAGCATAAGAATCTTTCCGTTTGCTGTGTTGGTAATAGTGTAAACGCCGCCAATGACTTTTCGCTGCTTATAGGCTGCCAGAATTTCCTTTTTACTCTGCTTATCCAAATATTAATACCCCATATCCTTGAGCATTCTTGAAAGTACCGCGAGCCTCTCGCTGATCAACTCGTCGTCTTTGCTGAGGATTTCGGAAAAGAGTCTGATATCCTCATCGATTAAGGGATTGCCAGTGCAGACAGAAACCGTCATGGCGTCTCCCTGCAGGCCGATACGGTCGATCGTCGGGTTCTTTGTATCATACAGCTTTTCGTAACGGTATGCGTCTCTAAAGTGCTGTATTGTTCTGCATACCAGTATTGTCAGATCAATCACACGGTGCAGCGGCAGCTCTTCGGACTGACGCGACCATTTTTCGCCCGTATACCGCCATACTTTAGCGGAAACATCCACCTTTCCCCTATCGTTCCATTGCGCCAAACCGAGTGAAAGCCCTTTCGCGTCTGAACGGTAAGCCATTCTGCCGTCGACATTTTCATAGTTTTCAGAGATAATGACAGGTTTATGTTTTAATGACGTTGGAATTTTCATATCATCACCACGCAGTAATTTAGTAAATTTATAATATAGTAAATATTTATAGGTGTCAATAGAAAACATTTTTTTGGCACATCATTTTTTGACATTTATGATATGTGTCTGTTGTAATATAAATGGCAATTTTATATAATGAGCTGTATAAATACAAAATCGGAGGTTTATCATGACTTGCGACAATACGAAAAAGTGCGATTGTTCATGCGCTTGCTCACGTCACGGGAAATGCTGCGAGTGTGTCGCGTATCACCGCAGCTTGGGAGAAATCCCCGGATGTTTCTTTTCTAAATCGGGCGAGAAGACATATGACAGGTCGATTGAGCACTTATATAAAGACTATAAAGAGAACAGGTAAATTTCTGGCCACATATTTTTGTCGCCTATTCGGTGCGAAATGGTTTACCTTATCTAATGTTCTTTTTAAAAAAAAATAAAGGAGATTGAAAATGCCGGATTTTGGGAACTCATTTTCAGGGAGGAAAAATGACCGGAAACTGACAAACGAGGAATTGATCAGGGCGATTCGTTTTATGATTGCGGCGGAATATGAAGCTATACAATTATACATGCAGCTGGCGGAGTCTACCGACAATAAATTGGCGATCGAAGTTTTAGAAGATATCGCCGACGAAGAGCGTGTCCATGCCGGAGAATTTCTCCGTTTGTTGAAAGAGCTCGCGCCTGACGAAGATAAGTTTTATGCGGAAGGCGCGGAAGAGGTCGAGGCGGAGATCCAAAAATTAAAAGAATAAGAAAAAGTCCTCTCAATTTTTGATATTATGATGAGCAGTTGTTTGATTGCTCTTTTTTACTGGCAATCAAGAATTTAGAATGACAATAAAGGAGGAATTTATACGTTAAATGTCGTTTTGCTAGGGCTTGTCAGTTTTTTTGTCGATGTCAGCACCGAAATGGTTTATCCGCTGATACCGATATATTTGACGACCGCACTTGGCGCAACGCCGGCGATTGTCGGTATTATTGAGGGTATTGCCGAGAGCCTTGCGAGTTTGCTCAAAATATTTAGCGGGTATTGCAGCGATAAATACAAACGAAAAAAACCGCTTGCATATCTTGGCTATTCGACGGCTGTATTTTACAAGCTGGCTTTGATTGTCAGCACCTCATGGATAGGTGTTTTGGCGGCAAGGGTGATCGACAGGTTCGGCAAGGGCATAAGAACGACGCCGCGCGATGTCCTCGTATCTGAAAGCGCAGATAAAAACTGTCTTGGAAAAGCGTTTGGCTTGCATAAAGCACTTGACATGGCGGGGTCCGCCACCGGCGTATTACTTGCGTATTTTTTGATGTCTCGATCGACGGGTGATTTTGACTATAAAAAAGTTTTTCTGATTTCGATAGTTCCGGCGATCATCGGCGTTGCGGTATTGATCAAAGTCAAAGAGAAAAAACAAACATGCGAATCAAAAAAACCGTTGCATTTGATTCAGGGGTTTAAACAGCTGGATTCACGGCTGAAACTGTTTTTGATAACCGCATTTGTATTTACACTTGGAAATTCGTCCAACGCGTTTTTGCTGCTTCGCGCCCAGAATCTCGGATATGACGCGACAGACGTTATTTTGCTGTATTTTTTATACAGCGTTGTTTCCTCGGCTTTGGCCGTACCATTCGGGAAATTATCCGATAAGATCGGACGCAGAAAAATACTTGTTGGCGGATACATCGCGTTCGCGCTGGTGTATTTCGGATTTGCCGCGGCAACGCATCAGACAACGGCAATCGTACTTTTTGCCGTATACGGAATCTATACGGCGCTGACAGCGGGTGTGGAGCGCGCGCTGATCGCGGAGATATCGCCAAAGGAACTGAAAGGCAGCGTGCTTGGCCTGCACGCTTCCCTTGTCGGTATTGCGCTGCTGCCGGCATCAATTATCGCAGGGTTTTTATGGGATGCGGTATGCCCGGCTGCTCCGTTTTATCTGGGCGCGGGGCTTGCGCTTGTCTCGGCTGTTTCTATCTGTATCATTCTTAAGGAAAAAAGACAAAACAGTTGAAAGATTGCAATATTTATCTTCGGTTCTTTTTATACCGATATCATATTTTTGATTGCGGATAATAACTAAATTTTTACCATCGATACCACGCACTCCACGTGCGTTGTATGCGGAAACATATCCAAGCCCT
>JAQTSP010000063.1 GCA_028711205.1 Eubacteriales bacterium
GCTGTATTCGGCGTTTTATTTGCCTGTCTTTTCACAAAGCAGAGCATGGGGCTGAATATGCTGGCCTTTGTGATACTGATTTATGGATTTGCCTTTTTCAACAAGACGCTTTTTATCAACAAGACGTTTTTGCAGGAGCCTGTTATCTATCTGTTTTGTGTGCCGGCGCTGTTTCTTGGCGTGTGCCTGTTTACCGGCAGCACGGAGCTGAATGCACTTGCTGTTCTTGTGATACTGCTTGCGCTGTCCGTCCAGTTTCTGGTGTTGTCGGATAACGCGCTGCACAGGTGGGATGAACCCGGGTTTTTGCTCGATCTTTTTTTTGGAGGCCTCAACCGGCTGCTGCTCAGCATCGGTTTCTTTATCACGGGAACGGTCAACAATGTGTTTAAAAAACAATCGGAAAAAAAGAGGGGCGCGGTGATCGGCGTCTTTATCGGCCTTGTGCTGCTGATACTGATCATACCGATACTGATGCTTGCAGATGCAAACGTGACGCGCATCGTGGACGGCCTGTTTGAGGGTATCGATTTTGGAGACGTGTTTTTATATATCTTTGTGTTTTTTGTCGGGGCGTCTTTGATCACCGGCCCGGTGGCGACCGCGAACAGGGGCGAATTTACGGGCAAACGGACTGTGAGGGCAAGCGCCGGGAAACGCCCTTTTGAGGGCGTGACGACGGGCGTCGCGTTTTCGATGATCGGTGTGGTGTATATATTGTTCGCAGCCGTGCAGTTCGGGTATTTCTTTGAGCCAAAGGAAACGATCGCGTCCGTGCTTGGCCTGACAAGCTCGGCTTACGCCGTAAGGGGTTTCGGAGAGCTTTTGTTCATCACGTGCCTCAACTTTGTCATCATCGCGGCCGCGATGCGGTTCACGGCGCAAAAAGACGGGAAAACGCAGATGTATCTCAAGGTGCTCTACACCGTGCTGATCGTTTTCAACTTTGTCATCATGGCGTCGTCGCATCTTAGAATGCAGTGTTATGAGGCGGCTTTCGGATATACTGTGGCCCGGTTTCTGTCGCACTCTTTTATGGTGCTGCTGTTGATTTTAAACGCGGTCATGCTGGTGCGTATATTTTTGGGCAAGGTCAAAACGGTCAGGCTTTTCATCATCGCCGCGCTGGTCTATTTCTGCACCATCGTAGCCATCAACCCCGAGCTGTATGTGGCGAAAAGAAATATACAGCGTTATGAGGAGACCGGCAAGATCGATACGGTATATCTGTTTACGTTAACAGGTGACGCGGTGTCCGAAGCGTGCGATTTTGTGACCGCGCACCCGGAGGAGTTTGACGAAACCGCGCAGAAAAAGGCGGAGAGGAGACTCGGCGCGTATGAGAGTGCATACAACGGCAACTGGCAGTCGCTCAATATTGCCGACAGGAGGGCATACGTAAAGCTTGGGCAACTGCTTGAGTAGCGAATGGTGCCGGCATAGGCGATGGGGTATGGGAAGAAAGTATCTTAAGTATCTGCTGTAACACATTCAAATAATTCGTTTGCCGTTACTGTTTCGCGGTAAAACTGGTGCGTGATCCTGCCATTGCAAAGGGTTAAAATCCTGTCACACATGCCTAAAAGCTCTGAAATATCAGATGATATAAAGAGAATGCCCGCATTGTTGCGCACAAATTCGTTCATGATATTGTAAAGGTCACCCTTGCCTGCCAAATCCATTCCCGCCGATGGCTCGTCCATGATTACAATGGAGGAATAAGTATTTGCACATTTTCCAACGACGACCTTTTGCTGATTCCCACCACTTAAATAATCCACAGGGATGCTTATATCGTACACTTTGATATTCAGCTTATCGATATAGTTTCTCCCAACGTTCTCTACCAGTTCAGGAGAGACAAAGCAAAATTTCTGATAAGGCCGAAGGTTGCTTAAGGAAATATTAAAGCTGATATCGCGAGTTTGAAACAACCCATTTTGAAAGTCGTTGCTGATATAACCAATTCCGCACCTTACAGCGTGATAGGGGCTTCGAATGTGGATCTTATCTGTAGAAGAGATATAGATATCTCCCTTATCGGGGGTTAGCGCACCATACAACGTTTTTGCAAGCGTTGAGCGACCGGAGCCGGCTGCGCCAGCCAGCCCGAGTATCTCGCCACGGCGCAGGGTAAAGCTGATATCGTGCAGGATATTTGCATAGGATAAGTTGCTTACACGCAACAACTCGTCGCCCAGTTTTATTTGCAGCTTAGGATAAGAGGAGGTTTGTATGATGCCAAAAAGTTTAGCAACCAAGCCGTCAAAATCGCACTCGGCAATGCTTACCACTTCTGTAATCGTACAATTCTTCATGATAGAGGCGCGGTCACATATCTGTGTAACCTCATCAAGTTTATGCGTGATGTAAATAATGGAGATGCCCTGCTGTTTCATTTTTAGCAACAGCTCCAAAAACAGCTCTCTGTATCGGTTGTCCAGCACTTCGGTGGGCTCATCCAGTATCACCACCCTTGGATTTGCGGCAAGGATACGTAAAACCTGCACCAATTGACGCTCGGCTAACCCGAGTGTATCGATGTTGTCATGTGCACTTAACGGGATGCCCAACTCACTAAGCAATTTTTGTGTGCGGGCATATAGGTTAGATCTATCGATGAAGCTGAGGTATTTAGGCTCGTGATTTGTCCAAATATTATGCGCAATATCTGTGTTTGTGTATAGCAATATCTCCTGCGAAAGCATGGCAATCCCCAACCTGCCGGCCTGTTGTGGAGATTTGATCTTTACGGGCATACCCTCAAAGAGTATCTCTCCCGAATCCATGCTTTGAATGCCGTATAAGATGTTCATTAGCACGGTTTTACCGCTGCCGTTCTTGCCCAAAAGCGCGTGAATCTCGCCCTGCCTGAGCTCAAAATCAACATCATGCAGCACTTGAAGCTTGTCGAAGCTTTTACATATCTTCTTAAGTTGTAAAATACAATCAGCCATGCGCGTTTCTCACAATAATTCAAACGCGGTATAAAGCTTGATGTTATTTTCAAAGCAATACCGCTTATAAGAATCGTCTATGCTTTGGTTGGTAACGATCATTTGTGCCATGGTCAGCGGGCCAACCTTCGAAAGCGCTGCATAGTCAAACTTTGTGTGATCGGCCATTACGATTACCTCGTTTGCAATGGAGGCTACTTTTTTGCAGAGCAGCGAAGCTGAGAAAGAAGAGACAGTAAAGCCTATTTTTATATTGACACCTTGCATATTTAAAAAGGCCTTGTCCACAAAGACATGCTCTAAACATATTTCAGAGATTTCGCCTGCGAGCTGTGTGCCGGCATCTTGTAGCTGCCCACCAATCACGATGATACGCGATACCTGTGCGTCGCGCAGGTTCGCTGCTACAGCAATATCGTTGGTGAGCACTGTGATATCTGAAAACGTACCAAGCTGCTGTGCGATATATTCAGAAATTGCGCCACCGCTTAAAAATATCGCTTCGCCATCCTTGATAAGATTTGTGGCGATGGATGCCACCATCTTTTCGTCGCTAGTACGCTTATCGTTTTGCACCTCTGAAAACGTTTTGGGCAACAAGGTCTCGTTCAGCACAGCGCCGCCATATGTTTTCGTTAAAAAGCCCTGTTGTTCGAGCTTGTCAAAATCCCGGCGGATGGTGGTCTCGGACACGCCGAAGAACCTGCTCAGGTATAATACGTCTATGCTCTTTTTTTCGTACAAGATCTGCTTAATTCTTTGATGGCGTTCATAAGCAAACATTTCTAACCCCGATACTGCTTTGATAAAGTTTTATGGATGCATGTTTGTGTACAAATTAAGTATAACATACTTTTTATTATTTGTATATTATACAAATTATATCTTGATTTTGCTCAATTAAAAAATGAAAGCGGCTGTTTTTAATTGAACCATTATTGAATAATACATAAAAATGCAACAAAATGCAACAAATATATAAAATAGAGCAAAAATTCGTTGACAAACATACATGTATATAGTATTATCTACCTTGTACCAAACAAAACATCAAAATAATTCAAGAATGATAAGGAGATATCTGGCGGAGACGATGGGACATCATCAGCGGCTATTTACAGCGATGGAAGAACAAAGCATTGATGCGCTTTTACTATGCGGGCAGGGAAATGTTACCTATTGCAGCGGCTATGAAACGCCTGTGGCCCATGGCGCTATGGCAGACATGTGCGGAGGAGTACTCTCCTTCGTGTTTGTAGACGGTAAAACGCATGAAATTATACTGGTAGTTCCTGCACAGTTTTATACGGCTGCCAAGCAGTGCACCGGTGTAGACGAGGTGTTGAGCTTTGAGGTCTTTCATTTTTTTCACAAAGTGGAAGGCATACAGGCGCTTCAGGATTGTTTTAAAGAGCTTTTTGCACGCCGCATAAAGGAAGCAAAGCGTGTAGGAATAGAAGTGAAAAGGCTCCCTGTGCTGATTGCAAGCATGCTTGTGGAGCAGGTAAGAAATCTGCAGATGATCGATGTGGAAGAGATGATGCTTGATGCGCGCCGGGTGAAGTCCCCTCGCGAGATAGAACTGATTGCTCATGCCGCGCGCATTGAGGACGCCGGGCAGAAATGTATGCGCGAGCATATGCACCGTGGCGGCAGCACAACAGAGCTTGACATTTGGGCAGACCTCTGCCTGGCCATGAACAAGGCAGCCGGTCAAAACCTATTTGTGGTCGGCGACCTTGCAACAGGCCCACGTACAAATGATTTATATACGGCGCTTGGCCCAAAGGAGCGCACTATACAAAGGGGCGATACGTGCTTGCTGGATATCAGCATACGCCTCAATGGTTACTGGTGTGATTGCGCCAACACCTTTGTATTCGGGGCGGAGCCAAATGCAGAACAACAGAGATATTATAGCGCGGTTCATGAGGCGTATTTGGCGGGGATGGAGCAGCTTCTGCCGGGCAACTGTATGAGTGAGGTAAACAGAGCGATGACAGAGGTGTTCAAAAAGTATCGTATGGAGCCGGTTGTCTACGGCGGACATCAGATTGGTTGCGGGGTCAACGATGATGAACGCATTACCTGTTATGCCCAAGGGGTGCTGGAGGCAGGCATGGTGGTATGTATCGAACCACAAAGCTATTCGGGTAATGCGGGGGCAACGGGTGTAAGGCTCGAGCGTGTGATACACGTTACGGAACGTGGCCCGGTGGAATTAAATTCATTTGAGTGGGGGATAACCCTTTAACTCAATTACTATAAGAAAAGGAGAAAAAGATATGAAAAAAGGCGTAATAATCATTTTTGCGCTCATGCTACTGGTATCGCTATTAGCATCGTGCGCGGAGTCGACGACATCACAATCTACGGAGGCATCTGAAGGCCCCGAAGAAACGGGAACCACAGACACGTCGTCGGCTACCGAAACGACAATAAAATGGCGGGTCGCTCTTTCAAACTCGTATGTTGGCAACGACTGGCGGCAGAATATGCAGAAGGTTGCCACCTATGTTGCGGGATCTGAT
The DNA here is from genome assembly GCA_028711205.1 of Eubacteriales bacterium. Lineage (GTDB taxonomy): Bacteria > Bacillota > Clostridia > Christensenellales > SZUA-584 > JAQTSP01. The sequence continues at coordinate 5,489 of JAQTSP010000063.1, forward strand.
GTTTGGAAGGATCGTGTAACGCTGGATATCATCAATTGTGAAAATACGGCAGAAGCACAGTCGGCGTCTATTGATGCGCTGATTCTGGAAGAATATGATGCGATCTTGATTGACGCAGCCTCTGCAACGGCGCTTAACCCGGCCTTGCAACGTGCTCTGGATGCAGGAATCGTGGTGGTATCCTTTGACCAGGTGGTTGAAATGGATGGCGTTGTAAAATACGGCATCAGCTACGATAAGCTTGCAGCAGAACTGGCAAAATATCTGGTGGAAGCAATAGGTGGAGAAGGGAACATCGTGGTAGACAGAGGGCTTGCGGGTGCATCCGGATCCGTTCCGCTCTATGATGCGGCAATGGCAGTATTTGATCAGTATCCAGAAATTGTAGTGGTCGCTGAGTTTGATTCCAACTTTGCTGAAGGGGATACCCTGACAGGCATGCAGGCTGCACTTGCGGCGAATCCAAAAATTGATGCAGTATATACCCAAGGGTATGTTGCGCCTGTCATACAGGCATTGCAAGAGGCAGGGCATGAAATGGTTCCTATTGCCGGGTGGAACTATAACGGCAGTGTCATGGCGCTTGCCGAAAACGATTGCGACGGCGTCATTGCTTGCTGCGGAACAGGCTATGGCGCAGATGCACTTGCGCTTGCCGTTCAGATGCTTGAAGGAAAAGACGATTACCCAACAGGAGCAACCGAAAAGATTGAAGCAAACTGGTATTTGGCAGTCATGGATATGGATACTGCTGCAAATGCGAATCTGTCCGTAAACTATGAAATGATCGAAGAAGACGTCAACTGGTGGTCGGATATGCCTCCGGGATTCCAGCCGCCGGACCTTCTCGATATTGTCGGAGACATCGATATCCCAAACAGCTTATTTACTGAATAGTAACCTCCTATATTATTCTAATGGAAAGGCAGACGCATTGCCCTGCTCATGCAGCGCAGGGCGATGTGCCTGCCTTCTATACTAAAAATATAGATCGCTGTGCAGTGATTGATCGAAAATAATCAGCAAAGGGGGGAGTATAATGTCTGGATTTGTGGTGAAGAAAATATCAAAATCTTTTGGCGCTGTCAAGGCACTGGATGAGGTAAACTTTTCCGCAGAGCATGGTGAGATACACGCTATTTTAGGCGAAAATGGTGCGGGCAAAAGCACGCTTATCAAAATACTCAGCGGTGTACAGCAAGCGGACGAAGGGACGATTACACTTAACGGAAAGGAACTGCGTTTTAAAAGCCCAAAGGAAGCACTGGCCTGTGGTATAGGCACGGTGTTTCAGGAGCTGAGTTTGATGCAGGATCTTACCGTAGCACAAAACATTTTTTTTGAACACTACCCAAAGAGCAAAGGGATTATAATAGATAAAAAGCTCCTGCGGGAAAAGGCGCTTGAGCTGTTCCAAAAATATGATATAATGGACATCGATCCTGATATACGTACAAATCAATTAAGCCTCTCACAACAGCAGATGGTGGAAATTATTAAAGTCATTTCACGCGAGCCAAGCATTATTATTCTTGATGAGGCGACATCCGCTCTAACACAGAACAGAGTACATTGGTTACTTGATCTGGCCAGAAAGCTTGCTGATAAAAATAAGATGATACTTTTTATTTCTCACCGCTTGCAGGAGACACGCCAAAACTGCGATAGAGTGACGGTGCTTAGAAACGGCAGAGATGTGGGAGTTCGTACATTAAACGAAGTGGATAACGACGAACTGGTTTCATTGATGATCGGCCGCAAACTCTCTGCCTATTTTCCCGAATGGAAGCCGATGGCCAGCGAGCAGCCGCAGTTGGAGGCGAAATCTCTAACGATCGATAAATATCTTAACAACGTTACATTCACACTGCGTAAAGGCGAGGTACTGGGCGTGGGCGGATTGGCCGGGCAAGGGCAGGTGCCACTATTTCTTGCGTTGGCAGGTATCAGGCATGCAACCGGAGAGATTATGCTGGACGGCAGAAAAATCGTGCTGCGCAACCCCGGCGATGCACTGGAAAACGGTATTACACTCATCCCGGAGGATCGTTCGACAGAAGGGCTGATCCAAACAATGAGTATTCGTATTAACCTGCTGCTGCCTTCTCTTTCGATATTTTCAAAATGGGGGTTTTTAAACCGAAAACAAAGCGAAAGGGCAATCGAAGAGGCGATTGAACGGTTAGAGATCAAGATGGGTTCGTCGGACGATATGGTAATGAGCCTGTCGGGTGGCAATCAGCAAAAGGTACTGATTAGCAAATACCTCATGCTTAATCCCAAGGTTTTCCTGATGCTGGACCCTACGCGAGGCGTGGATGTGGGTACAAAGTCTGAAATGTTTCGTCTGGTAAGAAAGCTGGCGGAGGAGGGGAACTCTGTTCTGTTTTATTCTACAGACCTCTCTGAGCTTACGGGCATCTGTGACAGGGTCATGGTGATGTATGACAACAGTGTGTTTGATACGCTGGTAGGTGAAGAGATTACCAAGGAAAACATCTTAAAGGCGTCTGTGGGCGAAAGCATTCGCATTACGCAATAAAGGGGGGATGATGGAATGAAAATAAACGAGGCGGCCAGAGCGGGTAAATTAAAAATCAACTGGAGTTTTGCGGTTCCCTGCATTGTTCTGGCCATGCTTATCATTGCCATGGGCATCTTGAAACCTGCGACCCTTAGCTTATACTTTTTGGGTATTAAGTGTGATATTTCCGTTTCGCTGGTGTTTGTTGCTGCCGGCCAAACACTTGTGCTCATCAGTGAAGGAATTGATTTATCTGTGGGCGGAGTCATGAGCATAGCCACCTGCATTATGGCCACCATGAGCGAAATAAGCCTGGTAGGGGCTATACTTCTTTGTTTGGTGATTGGTCTTGCGGTTGGCTGTATCAATGGCCTGCTGATCTCAAAATTGAAGATGCAGCCATTGATAACCACGCTGAGCACTTGGACGGTGCTGGGCGGTTGTGCGTTATGGATTCTTAAGACGGATGGCGGGTATATCCCGCCCGCATTTACAAACTTTCTTATCCATCGAGTCGGCGGTATACCGGTAACGCTTCTTTTCATTATCGCCGTACTGATTATGTGGTTTTTCCTGAAAAATACGGCTTTTGGTTATTCCGTCTATGCAATTGGCAGCAACGAACGCGCAGCATACTTTAATGGGATACATATTACCAAAACAAAAATAAAAATATTTTGTATCTCCGGCGTATGCGCGGCATTGGGCGGCATCATGTATGCGGGAATCAATGCGACCGGTTCACCGACTGTGGGTGAGTCTAATATTATGATGTCGATTGCAGCGGCGGTCATTGGCGGGACCAGTCTTACGGGCGGCAGGGGCGGCGTGACAGGAACCGTGGTAGGCGTGTTTATCCTTAAGTTGATCAGCGATATCCTCGTGTTTGCAGGCATTACCTCTTACTATACGTCATTATGCCAAGGCCTGCTGCTCATCATCTGTGTGGCCATTGGATCGGTATCTACCTTGCTGAAGAATAGGAGGAGACTGGAATATGATTGAGCGCCTCAAGAAGAACTACTATCGGAATAAAACTATATATTTTTGTTATATGGCTGCGATTGTTATGTACGTTGCGGCAATGATCATTGTTCCGGGGTTTGGCGTGGGTACACACGTACGGTCGCTGATGCTGGAGGCGTCGCTGATCGGAATTATGGCACTGGGCCAGACCTTCGTCATCATTTCCGGTGGCGCGGATCTGTCGATGCCTTGGACGATGACGGGTTCGGCAGTACTGTTAACGTCTCTAAGCAATCAAAAAGATGATAACATAATATGGATCATTTTACTGATACTTGCGTTATGCACGATCGTTGGTATGCTCAATGGGCTTGGGGTCGCTTATCTTAAAATCCCTCCAATGATTATGACATTAGGCATGAACAGTATTTTACAGGGGGCGCTGCTGGTTGTGCTGCGCGGCTCAACCGGCGGGCTTGCGCCGCAGAGTATCATCAATCTGGCCACAGGCAGCTTGCTGGGCATACCAAATCTTTTTATATTTTGGATTACACTTGGATTTGCGGCTTCTGTGCTGTTGCATTACTCGACCTACGGCCATAAATTATTTGCGCTTGGAAACAACGAAAAGGCGGCATATTTTACAGGGATTCGCGTAAAGCGTGTTAAGATGATGGCATATGTAATCAGCAGTCTGGCTCCTGCCATTACAGGAATACTTTACGCGGGCAGGCTGGGACAAAGCTACCTTGGCATGGGGGATTCTTTTCTGTTCTTAACAATTATTGCGGTTGTGCTGGGCGGCGCGTCACCCATGGGCGGCAGCGGCAGCAGCATAGGCACCTTTGCGGGCACATGCATTCTTATCGTGCTGAAATCCTTTCTGGCGTCGGCCAACCTGCCTACAAGTGCGCAAGACATTCTGAATGGCATTGTACTCATCGTGGCGATCATCCTCATGTCAGGTAAAAACAGAAAGCGCGATAGATTATAGCCAAGCTGACATCATAGATATATTCTGATTTTTACCCTGCAGATCACTTTGCGATGCTGAAAACTTTGATTCCCCCAGGAGACACTAAAAAAGCAACCCTCGAGGGATTGCTTCGAGTCCGCGCACTTCTGCCTACGTTCCGGCTTTTCCGTATGTACCGAGTCGGGCGGATGTGCCAGTGGTACCTCCTAGGGGAATCGAACCCCTGTTACTGCCGTGAGAGGGCGGCGTCCTAACCGCTAGACCAAGGAGGCCTGTCGCGGAGTTTATTCTAACAGATATACGGCAATACCGCCATCCAATAAAGTTAACGATAAAGTAGCGATCCGGGCAGCGGATTTTTTATTAGTAAAGATATTGAAGGCTCAAGTGTTTTTGCAACAAGGAGAGGTATCATGACGGGCAGACGTTTTTCCAACTATATATGCTATATGACGATGTTTTTTTCCGGCGTGATCATGACAGTGATCGGGCCTATGCTTGCAGAGCTCGCGAATGAGTTCAATCTGACGCTGGCACAATCGGGGCTGATGTATACGGCAGAATTTGCCGGCTATACGATACTCATCATTCTCGGGGGTATTCTGTCGGACAAATTTGGCAAAAGGCTGCTGCTCACATCTGTATTTGTACTGCTGATCGTTTCACTTTATGTGTTCTCCGTATCAGAAAGCTTTTATTTATCACTTGCGGTTATATTTTTTGCCGGCGGCCTTTGCGGCCCGATCCAAAGCATTACGATCTCCATACTGTCAGATTTAAATCCGGCCGAACCGGATAAACATATCAGCATCAACGCTGTTTTTTACGGATTCGGGGCAATGAGCGGATGTGTCGATAAACGGACGGAAAAGTAAAGGAAATTAATTGCGCAGAACCAAAGGCTAAGAGCAGGAAATAAATTAAGCCCTGTTATCAAGGCTTTTCATAAAACAGACGCAAACTAATGGGTGTATTCATATTCGGCCATACACCAGTCGGTGTAACCATTGCTTGTCCATTTGCTGATTGCTGCGTCTCCGTTGCCGACACTTTGCATATATTCGTATGACGCCATTTGCCTGTCATACTCGTATTCGACCATGCACCAGTCGGTCACGCCGTGTTCAGTCCATGTGTTTAACGCGTATTCTTTGATTGATGAATCTTGCAGGCCGCAGCAGTAATCATACGATTCGACCTGCCTGTCATACTCGTATTCGACCATGCACCAGTCGGTCACGCCATGTTCAGTCCATGTGTTTAACGCGTATTCTTTGATTGATGAATCTTGCAGGCCGCAGCAGTAATCATACGATTCGACCTGCTTGTCATATTCGTATTCGATCATATTTTCATCATCGCCCCACTCGT
>JAQTSP010000256.1 GCA_028711205.1 Eubacteriales bacterium
ATCGCGCTGAAAATGATCGAACAGGCGGAAGCGGAAGGGACGCTTAAACCCGGCAAGACGATCATCGAGCCGACGTCGGGCAATACGGGCATCGCGCTTGCGATGATCGGCGCTGTCAAGGGCTATAGCGTCGAGATCGTGATGAGCGCGGCCGTGTCGATAGAGCGCCAGAAAATGATCACGGCGTTTGGCGGAAAGGTCACGCTGACCGCCGCAGAGGACGGCACGGACGGCGCAATCAGAAAAGCGCGAGCGCTTGTCGCCGGGAATCCGGATAAATATTTTATGCCCGACCAGTTTATAAACAAATACAATAAGCTTGCGCATTATTCCACGACGGCGGAAGAAATGATCCGCGATACTGTGGGAAGGATCACACATTTCGTATCGGCGCTTGGCACTTCGGGCACGCTGATGGGCACCGCTAAAAGATTGAAAGAGCTCAATCCGGCCATCAAGATCGTCGAGGCGCATCCCGAGAAAGGCCATTATATACAGGGCTTGAAAAACATGTCCGAGGCGATCGTGCCCGAGTTCTACGACCCTTCTAAAATAGACATATCGATCATGATAGATTCAGAAGAAGCGTTTGAGATGGTGAGGCGGATCGTGAAAGAAGAAGGCATCTTCTGTGGCATGTCGTCGGGCGCTGCGATGCTGGCGTCGCTCAAGGTCGCAGAGATGATCAACAGCGGCGTGATCGTATGTATTTTCCCTGACAGAGGAGAGAAATATCTCAGTACAAAGCTTTTCTGAAGCATGACACATAACAACGTTTGGCAAAGCCTCGACAGGCAACTGTTGAGGCTTTTTAGATACATATCACTTTTATGCCAGCATCTGATCGGCGTCTATCTTTGTATAATAAAAACGTATTATAGAAAATTTTACAATAAGTTTTAATTTTCAAAACCTCAGCATGATATAATATATAATGTCAGAATTAAATCCTGTTTCAGTTTAGAAAGGTATTCAGCATGTCTAAGCGCAAACAAAACGTATCGGCTTCAAAAGAGCAAGGGTCAAATAATGAGCAACATGCCGGCAGCGGGCCTTTGGGTGCATTTATGCGCTCATCCATACAACGTATACAAGCAATTTTCAGGCACAGGGAAAAACCCGGCAATACAAAAGAAAATGCGATAGAAAAACCCAAAAAAAAGAAGAAACCTCCTGAGAAACGCCTGTTTCACAGGCCGTTTACCGTCTCAAAAATCGTTAGATACTGCTTGCTCGCCGCACTTCTCGCGGCGGTGGTCATATTGTCAAGGTTTATTTATGTCACCATGATAAACCCCAGCGCGGCTTTTGGCGACACGGCAAACGTCAGTGCCCAGACAACGGCGCAGCCCACGGTGACAACAACATCCGCCGCGACACCGTCCGCCACCGCCACGGCCACCTTATCTCCCGAAGAACTGCTGGCGCTGCAGGCCGACATGGATTTCATGCAAGACAGGGTCAACATACTGCTGACAGGCATCGACTATTCCGAAGAACGCGAAGGCAGGACAGACTTTCGTACAGACACGATACTGCTTTTATGTATTGATTTTTCGACAGAAAATATCGATTTGCTGTCCATACCAAGGGACAGCTATGCCGATATCGCCTATACGGACAGAAGATGGAAGATCAACGGCGCGTATATGTCGGCCGGCGGCGCCGAAGGAGAAGGCTTTGAATGCCTGATGGAAACGGTCAGCACCACGATCGGCGGCATACCCGTCAATTATTACATCGGCGTCGAGATGCAAGCCGTCAAAGACATCGTTGATATCCTCGGCGGCGTATGGTACGACGTCGACTACGAGATCAACATGAACGGACGCCATCTTGACACGGGCTACCAGCTTCTTGACGGCCAGGCGGTTCTCGACTACTGCCGCGCGAGAAAGGGCATTACATCGGGCACGGATATCGACCGGATCGACAGGCAGCAGCGCCTGCTGATGGAAGTGTTTAATCAGATGAAAGACGCGTCTTTGCTTGAGGAGATACCCGAAATGTATCAGACGGTCCAGTCGGAGGTATACACCAACTTAAACTTCGAGCAGATCGCGGCACTCGCTCTGTTTGCGCTCAATCTCGATCTCGAGACCGAATGCGACCGGTATACGTTGCAGGGCGAATACATGAACGCCTATAACGCAACGTATTACGTGCTTGACCATACATATACCGAAGAGGTCATCAAAGAGATTTTCGGCGAAGATGTCACGCTTGATATCGACTGGACGTACAGCATCAATTATGTCAAAAACGACGTGGCAATAGCCGATTTGACCGGGGCGATAGAAGACTTAAACGCTCTGATCGAAAAGAACGAGGCTGTTTTATCCGAGGAGCTGCTTGAGGAAGCATACGCGCTGCTTGAGAGCGCGCACCATACGCTTTCAAAAGAAGACACCGACGATATGGACGACATGACGGACAAGCTTGAAGATATGTACGATACGCTGTATGCGTATATACAAAACCCGCCGGAACCGTCGCCAAGCCCGTCGGCAAGTGCGTCTGCAAGTCCGTCGGCAACGGATACCTCGCCGCCATAATGCCCATGATACGCAAAGAGCCTGAGCCGTTATCTGCTCAGGCTCTTTTTTTGTGTGTTATACGGCGCGTCTTGCGAAAGAATAGTTCCTTGCCCAATAGACGTTGTCAAGCGCGCTGACCATCACTTCTCCCTGGCCGGAAGAAGCATGTACAAACTCGCCGCCTCCGATATAGATACCGGCGTGGCTGATACTGCCCGACGTATCCGAATGGAAGAACAGTATGTCTCCCTTTTTCAGCGACGATGTCCCTGTGATTTTCGTCCACGCCGAATATGCGCTGTATGCCGCCGCCGACATCCGC
>JAQTSP010000257.1 GCA_028711205.1 Eubacteriales bacterium
GCGGCAGCTTTGTGCTGTTGGCGACGCCTTTGATTGTGTCCAGCGTTTTACCGCCGCCGATACCGGCCACAATGCCCGCATCCAGCTGCTTTGCCAGCGCCGCTACACGTTCGATCTCCGCAACGGTACATTCCTTGCCAAATTCAGTGGTCACCACGTCTTGCTTGCCTTTATAGATCTCTGTCAAAATATCCGTGAATTCGCCGTAAAAGAAATTGTCGATTAATACAAGCACTTTTTTTTCAGTCTTTTTTGTATATGCGGGCAACTTATGAAGCAGGCCCTTTCCCTGTATATATCTTCCCGGAGAACCAAATCCAATTGTGGAATCCTTTATTCTTGACATTTTTCTCCCTTCGACGATGTCTACAGCATTTCTTTGACGGCGGCAAGCGTAGCGGCCGTATCATAGCCGTATTTTTTGCGCAGTTCTTTGCCGGCGCCGAAACCCGCGTAGACTTCAGGTATGCCCAGCCGTTTAAAAGCTCTGGGATAAACGCCGCTTTCCACACAAACATCCGCGATGGAATTTGCGAGGCCGCAGGACATAAGATGATCCTCCAGCACAACGATTTTCCCTGTTTCTTTGACTGCTTTTACGATCAGCTCTTTATCCAGCGGTTTCAACGTAAACATATCGATAACGCGCACGCCAACACCCTCATTTTTCAATGTTTCCGCAGCTTCCAGCGCCTCGAATGTAACGGCGCCATAAGTAAATATCGTCACGTCATTACCCTCATGTATTGTCAGCCCTTTGCCGATCATATAATCGACACTGCCCGGGTCATAAAGCACCGGGTCGTCTGCTCCATACCCAAGGCGGATAAATATCGGGCCGGGATGAGCCATGCTTTTTTCAAGTATGGGTTTTACCATATTCGGGTCGCTGATTGCAATAACGGTCAGGTTCACCATCGATTTGGCAACGGCAATATCTTCCATTGAAAGGTGTGTGGACCCGGTAGGCCCGACAAGCCCGCCGCCCGTGCCTATGATACGCACAGGCAGGTTCTGATAACAAATCGCCGTGCGGAGCTGCTCTGCAGAGCGCAGGGCAAGAAAGGGCAGCATGCCGAAAACAAACGGAATATTCCCTTCAAGCGCAAGCCCCGCGGCCGCGCCAAGCGCCGCCTGTTCCGCAATGCCAACGTCCAAAAAACGGCCCTTATATTCTTTTTTATAAGCACCCAGCGCCCCGCCGGTATCGGCTACCACAACCCACAGATTGTCGTATTTCCCGGCCATGTCATACAGTGCATTGCCCGCTGCTTTCCTGCCGGACGCACGTTTTCCTTCGTTATAAATGACAGCCATTACGCGTTCCCCCTTCCGTAGCTTTCCTCAATGTCCAAAAGCGCTTTTTCCGCCTGCTCGGTATTCAGAGAACCGGCGTGCCAGCCAATTGTGTTTTCCATGAACGATACGCCTTTGCCTTTCACCGTATGGCTGAGCAAAACGACAGGCTTTGATGAACCGGTATCCGGCACGTTATCAAGAGCAGCGACCACCTGTTCCATGTCGTTGCCGTCAAATTCCACAACGTCCCATCCAAATGCTCTCCATTTGTCCGCATACGGCTCCATCACAATATTGTCTTCAGTGGTATTTGTCATCATCAGCTTGTTCCTGTCCACAATGCCGACCAGATTGCCGAGGCCAAATGAGCTTGTGGAAAGCGCGGCTTCCCATACCTCGCCCTCGCAGGTCTCGCCGTCGCCCATCAGGCAGTACACGCGGTGCTTTTGCCCTTTTTGACGGGCGCTTGCCGCCATGCCGACAGCAATGGCCAGCCCCTGCCCGAGGGAACCGGAAGAGCTTTCCACACCGGGAAGCTGTACTTTGCAGGGATGCATGCCAAAAGCACTGTCCAGTTTTCCATAAGTCTTAAAAATCGTATCATAATCAAAAAAGCCGCGAAGCGCCATCGCAATATACATGCCCGCCGCGCCATGCCCTTTGCTCAGTATAAACCGGTCTCTTGTGGGCATCTTGATATCTTTCGGGTCGACATTCATCGCGTAATGGTAAAGCGCGATCAGCATTTCCGTCATCGAAAGGTCCCCGCCGATATGTATGTTCCCTGTGTAATCACAGCATAACTCAACGAGCATTTTGCGCATCTCATATGCCTTTTCTTTTAAGCTGTCTATTGTCTGCTTGTCCGCCATTATTAAACCTCCTGTGCTTTTTTGCTATCAGTACAAATCTCCAAAAATCCTGTCCTGTATGCCGCGGATGTGCTGCAAAACGGAGGGCTTGCCCATAAATTCCACATCGTCATAGGTCAAGAACCCTTCTTTTTTGACTTCCCTCACCACTTTGGCGCCTGCGGCCAGGCTGAACGGCAGGTAGCTGCCATTGCGCACCGTACTTGCGATCTCTATGCGTCCCGTCGTATGGTAGCCCCCGATTTCATCGATAACGGTACCCGGCGCAAGGTCCATTTTTGCCATGGTGATGCAGTCGGCGGCGCGCTTGTTTCCGGCCAGGGGTGCAATGACGGCACGGTGGTCTATCGCTGCCATAGCGATGCTGACCGGCGCCTGTATGGAACCGTGATGGAACGTTGAAAACAGTATGCCAACATTCCCTTCTTTGATCCCTTTTGTCTTCAATACCCAGTATTCCTGGCCTTTTGTTTTGCAGCGCACGATCACAAATACCCATATGAAGTTCGGATTGCCGCCGTGATTTGTGGGGTTGCCCGGCTCCCGGACGCATTCCACGACGCCGGTATGGTCAAGTATACCGCCTTCTGCTTTTGGCTTTAATATAGCGGGTGCTTTTCTGATAAACTCGTCAAAAGAAATGGTCGGGCCGTGCATACCGCGTACATCCGGCCGGAATCCTG
>JAQTSP010000064.1 GCA_028711205.1 Eubacteriales bacterium
CTTCACGGGCTGTGGCGGACAAAATGCAAATGCGGATTCAACTGATGCAGAGGCCGCGGCGGTAAGCGCCGGCAGCGCGCCCGGAGATTTTTATGCCGCGTATTACAACACGAAGTCCGTTATGCTAGTCAACCTGAACGAGGGGCTTAAAAGCAACCCGGACACTTCGCTTGCTGCGGCATCTGTGTATGATGTCATTATGGCAGAGCTTGCAATGCTTCCGGCAACATTCTTCGGGCTTGGAGAGGCGGCGGCGGCTTCCAGCCTGGTCTTGCTGGGCGCATATGTTGAATGCTCTGAGAGTCAAGACAGCTATATTGTTACATATACAAATAGTAATGGAAACGTCATTGTATTTGATGGTACATACGACGCGGCCGCCGATACGATGCGTTGTTCTGGCGCGCGGGATGGTACGGATTTCATCTACGGGGAATACCATAAAACATCGTTTGGCTATGTCGGTCAAAATTACATTATCAATACCGACGGTACGATAAATCTATACCAATTCGCGGTAAACGGTGATGATGGTATAGTCGGTATCACAACAATGTCTGAAAAGCCTGCCGTGTTAACGGGCAGCGAATCGATCGATTTTCCGACGGCATGCCCCGAATGGTACGCCATCACAGGAACCACGATCACGGGCGTAACAGCGGACGGTACGGCGGTGGATTTCGAGTATACGCCCACCGAAACAGAATAAGAAGAAAGAACGCTCTTTAGGGAAGGTTTTTGCACCTGGGTAAGGTGCAGGGAATTAAAAGAATGTCTCCTGCGCTTTTTCTTTGCTCTTTACAAACCGCCGGCTTGCCTTTATAATAAGGGATAAATTAAAATGAAGGATATGCCGGAACGCAGGATACGGCCCGTACACGCTTTTGCACAGCGAGCGGGGAGGCGGTGAAAGCCCCGACAGACGCTGTATGATGTTATCGCCTGTTATGCATCTCTGCCGAAATGTTAGAGTAAGCAAAGACGGAGTTACGCACGTTAGCGCGTAAACGAGATACGGCCGTACCGGTCGTCATTTTGGGTGGTACCGTAGAAGATGTGCGTCTTTTGCCCCGGAATATGGGCAAGGGCGTTTTTTATTTCGGAGAAGATATAAGGAGAAGGACATGCTTTATAAACAAGTGGATAAAGACTTAAACTTCAAAGACAGGGAATTAAGTGTCTTGGAGTTTTGGAAACAAAATAAAATATTTGATAAAACCGTCGAAAAAAACTGCGGCAAGGAGCCGTACACGTTTTATGACGGGCCGCCGACGGCAAACGGCAAGCCACATATCGGCCATATTCTGACACGGTGCATCAAAGACCTGATGCCGCGCTACAAGACGATGCAGGGGTATGATGTGCTGCGAAAAGCGGGCTGGGACACGCACGGGCTGCCGGTCGAGCTTGAGGTCGAGCGCCTCCTTGGGCTTGACGGCAAAGAGCAGATTGAGGAATACGGCGTCGAACCGTTTATCGCCGAATGCAAAAAGAGCGTCTGGAAGTATAAGGGCGAATGGGAGCGAATGAGCGAGCGCGTCGGCTTCTGGGCGGACATGGAGCACCCGTATATCACATATGAGAACGATTATATCGAGTCTGTCTGGTGGTCGCTGAAACAGATACACGAAAAGGGACTCTTGTATAAAGGGCATAAGGTCGTACCGTACTGCCCGCGGTGCGGAACGGCGCTCTCGTCACACGAGGTGGCCCAGGGGTACAAAGATGTTAAGGAAGCGTCGATATTTGTCAAGTTCAGGGCCAAGGACGAGCCGAACACATACTTTATGGCATGGACGACGACGCCTTGGACGCTGCCCAGCAACGTCGCGCTCTGCGTCAACCCGCGCGAAACGTATGTCAAAGCCGCGTTTAACGGCGAGAATATTATCATGGCCAAAGCGCTTGTGGAAACGGTGCTTGGCGAGGGTGCGCGTATTGCCCGGGAATATAAGGGCAAAGACCTGGAGCACATGGAGTACGAGCCGCTCTACGATTTTGGCGAAGCGGATAAAAAGGCCTGGTACGTGACCATGGACGAATTCGTCACGCTGTCCGACGGGTCGGGCATCGTGCATATTGCGCCGGCGTTCGGCGAGGACGACGCACGTGTCGGCAAAAAGTACGGCCTGCCGTTTGTGCAGATGGTGAACGAGCAGGGCAAATTCAGGAAAGGCACGCCGTGGGAAGGCGTTTTTGTCAAACAGGCGGACGCCGGTATCATCAAAGACCTGGACGAAAGAAAGCTGCTTCATGCGACAAAGGATTATGAGCACAGCTACCCGTACTGCTGGCGGTGCGATACGCCGCTGCTCTATTACGCCAGAAGCACGTGGTTTATCAAGGTGACCGCTTTAAAAGAGCTTCTGATGAAAAACAACCGTGCGGTCAACTGGCTGCCCGAGAACATCAAGGAAGGCCGTATGGGCAATTTCCTCGAGAACGTGATCGACTGGGGACTCTCGAGAGAGCGGTACTGGGGTACGCCGCTGCCCGTATGGGAATGCGGCTGCGGCCATTTTTCCGTAATCGGGTCGATCGCGGAGCTGCGCGAAAAAGGCGGCAATGTGCCGGCGGATATCGAGCTGCATAAGCCGTTTATCGACGGCATCACGATACACTGCGAAAAGTGCGGGCAAGTGATGAAACGCGCGCCCGAGGTCATCGACTGCTGGTACGATTCGGGCTCGATGCCGTTTGCGCAGTGGCACTATCCTTTCGAAAACAAGGCGGAGTTTGAAAAGCGGTTTCCCGCGCACTTCATCAGCGAAGCGGTCGACCAGACGCGGGGCTGGTTCTATACGCTGCTTGCGATCGGTACGCTGGTGTTCGGCGAGACCCCGTTTGAAAACTGCATCGTTCTGGGGCATGTGCAGGACAAGGAAGGCCAGAAGATGAGCAAGCACAAGGGCAACGTGATCGACCCCTGGGTGGTGCTGGGCCATCAGGGCGCGGACGCCGTGCGGTGGTATTTCTATTCGAACAGCATGCCGTGGCTGCCGAACCGGTTCTATGAGGAAGCGGTCTCCGAATCGCAGCGCAAGTTCATGGGCACGCTATGGAACACATACGCGTTTTACGTGCTGTATGCCGATATCGACGGTTTTGACCCGACGCAGCATCAGACAAGCGTGGAAAACGTCATGGACAGATGGATACTCTCAAGGCTCAGCACGCTGACCGAAAACGTATCAAAGTATCTTGACCAGTACCGGCTGACCGAGCCGGCCAGAGAGATGGACAGGTTTGTGGACGATCTTTCGAACTGGTATGTGCGGCGGTGCCGCGGGCGCTTCTGGGCATCGGGGATGGAGCAGGACAAGGTGGACGCTTTTATGACGCTCTATACCGTGCTCAACACGATCTGCCGGCTGGCCGCGCCGTTTATACCGTTTATGACCGAGACGATGTATCAGAATCTTGTCAGAAGTGTCGATAAATCGGCGCCCGAGAGCGTGCATCTTTGTGCTTACCCAAAAGCGGACGCGTCGCTGATCGACAAAGCGCTCGAGAAGAGCATGGGCGCGGTGCTTGATGTCGTCGTCTTGGGGCGCAGCGCCAGAAACGCGGCGGCCATCAAGAACCGCCAGCCGATCGCGAACATGTATGTTGCCGGTATTGATTCGCTGGGCGATATGTATACGGAACTGATCGCGGGCGAGCTGAACATCAAAAACGTGACGTTCGGCGCGGACGCGTCGGCGTTTATCTCGTATAACGTCAAGCCGCAGCTTAAAACACTCGGGCCGAAATACGGCAAGCTTTTGGGCGCGATACGCACTCACCTTGACGAGACGGACGGGCTGATGATTGTGAACACGGTCAGGGCGAACAGCGCCTATACGTTTGAGTCAAATGGAGAGACGATTGAGCTTCTTGAAGAGGATATGCTGATCGAACCGACGCACAAAGAGGGCTATGCCGTGGAAAGCGATAGAGGCATCAGCGTGATACTCGAAACGACGCTGACCGACGCGCTGATCGAAGAGGGGTTTGTGCGCGAGATGATCAGCAAGATTCAGACGATGCGCAAAGAGGCCGGATTTCAGGTGATGGACCATATCCGCCTTGCGGTCACCGGCAACGAAACCTTAAGCGGCGTGATAGCGCGCAACGCCGAAGAGATCAAACGAGAGGTTATGGCCGACGAGATCGCGGACACGCTTTCAGGATACGAAAAAGAGTGGGATATCAACGGGCAAATCGCGGTGTTCAGCGTACAGAAGATATAGCGTGAGTAGGGCGGCATTGTGGTATTTGATAAAACGAGGCATTCCGTATTCGGAGTGCCTTTTGACAGTAAACGTTTTTATTATTGAATATTTGGTATGATTTGTATACAATGGGGATATGGATAATATGAATAAAAAAATCGCATTTGTGACAGGCGCAAGCTCAGGGATAGGCAGGGCTGTTGCGGCCGTTTTTGCAAAGAACGGCTATACTGTATACGGTACATCGAGACGGGCGAATTATGAGACTGTAGAAACCGACGGCGCCGGATATACCATGCTTCCGATAACGCTGGAGGATGACGGATCTGTCAGGGATGCGGTGCAGTATGTCATCGACAGGCACGGGCGTATCGATGTTGTTGTCAACGCCGCGGGAAGCGGTATCGCCGGCGCGATAGAAGAGACGTCGCCCGCCGAGGCAAGGATGCAGTTTGACGTGTGCTTTTTCGGCATCGTTTCAGTGCTTTCTCATGTGCTGCCGCATATGCGCGAGGCAAAGAGCGGGATGGTCATCAACATCGGGTCGATGGCGGCGTGTTTTCCGATCGCGTTCCAGGGCATGTACAGCGCGGTCAAATCGGCGTTGTTCATGATGACGGCCACGCTGCGTATGGAAGTGAGGCCGTTTGGCATCAAGGCATGCGTGATCGAGCCGGGCGATACCAAAACGGGGTTTACAAAAAAACGGGTGTTTACGCAAAAGTCAAAAAACACGGCATACCGGCAGCCACTTGAGCGCGCTCTCTACGAGATGATACGCTCAGAGCTCTCGGCAGAGGGGCCTGAAAAATGCGCGCGTCTTGTTCTCAAAGCGGCCGGCATGAAAAACCCGCCGGCAAGGCTGTCCGTCGGGGCCGACAACAAGATTTTGTATGCGCTCTCACGGCTGACATCCTGGCGGTTCAAAGAGAGGATACTTGGCATGATGTATTTAAGTAAAGACCCGCCAAAAGACGCGGTCTGGACATACGAAAAACAATTTAAGGAGCAGTGATATGGAAGGTTTAAAGCCGATACTGGAAAGAAGGAGCTGCAGAACCTATACGGATCAGCCTGTACCGGAGCATATTATTGAAACGCTGCTGAAAGCCGGCATGTTTGCGCCTTCGGCCAATAACGCGCAGCCCTGGGAATTTCTTGTGATGCAGGATGCAGAAAAGAAAGAAGCCGCTTCAAACATTGCTCCCTATTGGAGCATGCTGAAAAATGCGCCTCTGGGCATACTTGTGCTGGCCGACGTTGCCGGATACAGAGGCCCTATAAAAGATTATTTCATTCAGGATTGCTCCGCAAGCACGGAGAATATACTGATTGCGGCCGAGGCGATGGGGCTTGGCGGCGTATGGCTGGGGTTGTACCCCAGAGAGGACAGGATAAAGAAGATACGCGCGATCTACAACATACCCGGGCATATCATGCCTTTTTCGGTCGTGTCGCTTGGCTACCCCGACAAACCACATCATCCGCACACGACATACCATGCGGAAAAAGTACACAGGGACGTGTATTAGATCATAATAAACGGGCGGAGGGTAAAATCTTCGCCTTTTTTTGTTGCATTACAGCCCGAGTACGCCGAAAAGCACGACGCCGGCGACGCCGGACAACAGTATCATCAGTATCGGGGACACTTTGAATTTCAATATGGCAACGCCTGTGGCAAGAGCGATGACGACGGACGCCAAGTCGATGCTTTTCAGTGCCGAACCCCATGTCAGCAAAGCGAGGCTGTCCGCGCCGAACAGCGCGGGAACGGCCATGATGACGGCGGCGGCCGCGATCAGTCCGGTCACGGCCGGCCTGATGCCCCACATCGCGCGCCTGACGATGATATTATCCTCGAATTTGAAGAAGTATTTGGCGAGAAGCGTCGTGATGATCAGAGACGGCAGCGCGACCGCGACGGTTGCGGCGATGCCGCCCGGTATGCCCAGCGTTCTGACGCCCGAGAACGTCGCGGCGTTGATGGCAAACGGCCCCGGCGTCATCTGTGATACCGCCACGATATCCGCGACCTCGAGCTGTGTCATCAGGCCGTACGCAACAAGCTCGCTGTTGATGAGCGGCAGCATCGCGTATCCGCCGCCGATGGTAAACAGCCCGATCTTGAAGAATATCCAGATGATACGAAGGTACATTATCATGGCGCACCGTCTTTCTCTGGCTTTTTGATGCGAAACATGCCGATCAAGATGCCGAAAACGACCGCGCCGAGTATGATGTATATGCTGTTCAAATTGAGCAGCAGCGATAACAAAAATGCGGTGGCAAAGAAGGCGATGGATATGATATCTTTGCGGAACGGTTTTGAAAGCCGCCAGAAAGCGGATACCAGAAGTGCGACGACCGCCGCGCGGATGCCGCGCAGCGCGCCCGTGACATAGGCGTTGTCGCGTACCGCTTCATAGAGATAGGTGACCGCGGTCAGCACAACGAGCGAAGGAAGTATGATGCCGGCCACGGCGGCAAGCGCGCCGCGCAGTTTCTTTAATCTGTAGCCGATGAGTATGCCGCAGTTGATCGCGATGGCGCCCGGCACGGACTGGGACAGCGCGATCATGTTGGCCATGTCTTCGCAGGCGATCCAGCCGCGCTTCTGCACAAACTCGTCCTCAAAAAGCGGCACCATCGCGTATCCGCCGCCAAACGTCAGTGCGCCGAGCTTCAGCATGATCAGGAATATGGAAATAAGACTTTTATCTTTAGCCATGATCCTTGCCTTGCTTTTTGGTATGGTTCAGTAATCCGCCGTCTTTGAGCACGCCTTTGAGCCGGTCCGAGACATCGAGCCGCACTTCAAACTCAAATCCTTTTGTAGCGTTTTCCACAGTAAATTTTGTTTTGCCGTCCACTTTACCGATCGCATCCCGAATGACGAGGGCGTCACCAAGATCGATCTGATCGTATGTGCTCTCGTCGGTAAAGACGAGCGGGAGTATGCCGGAATTAGTGAGATTGGCCATATGTATCCGCGCGAATGATTTTGCGATGACGCCCCTGACGCCAAGATACAGCGGCACAAGCGCTGCGTGCTCACGCGAAGACCCCTGGCCGTAGTTATGCCCGGCCACGAGGAACCCGCCGCCCTTTTCCTTGGCGCGGGCGGGGAACGTTTCGTCCACCGGCTTTAAGCAGAAGTCGGACAGATGCGGTATGTTCGACCGGTACGGCAGAAGACTCGCGCCGGAAGGCATGATGTGGTCGGTTGTGATGTTGTCGTCCATCTTTAGCAGCACGTCGCCCGATACCGTTTCGGTCAGCGTCTTACCAAGCGGAAACGGCCGTATATTCGGCCCGCGCACGACCTCGGTTTCGCCGTTCCCGTCCGGCGGCGCGATCAGATTGTCGTTGATCATAAACTTTTGCGGCATGTCGATCGCCAGCGTGTCTGCGCCGATGCCGATGTCGCGCGGGTCACTGAGCACGCCCTGAAGCGCCGTGGCCGCCGCGGTTTCGGGGCTGACGAGATAGACGTCCGCGCTGGACGTCCCCGACCGCCCGTAGAAGTTGCGGTTGAACGTACGCACCGATACGGCGTTTGACCTTGGCGCCTGGCCCATGCCAATGCACGGCCCGCAGGCGCATTCGAGTATGCGGGCACCCGCCGATATCATGTCGGAAAGCGCGCCGTTTTCCGCCAGCATGTTCATGACCTGCTTCGAGCCGGGCGATATCACGAGGCTGATATCGTCGGCGATGCTCTTTCCTTTCAGTATCGCCGCGACGCGCATCAGATCGAGGTATGATGAGTTGGTGCAGCTTCCGATACATACCTGGTCAACTTTTATATGGCCGATGTCGCGCACTTTTTTGACATTGTCCGGACTGTGCGGCATGGCCGCCATCGGTTCAAGTTTTGACAAGTTGATCGTGATGACCTCGTCGTAGGCCGCGTCAGTATCCGCCTCAAGCGGCTGATAATCGGATTCTCTTCCCTGCGCGGCAAGAAACGCCCGCGTGACGCCGTCGCTCGGGAATATGGACGTGGTCGCGCCGAGCTCAGCGCCCATGTTGGTGATCGTTGCGCGCTCGGGCACAGAAAGTGCCGCGACACCCTCGCCGAAGTATTCGACGATCTTTCCGACGCCGCCTTTGACGCCGAGTATTCGGAGCGTTTCGAGTATCACGTCTTTGGCTGAAACACAAAAAGGCAGCTTTCCCACAAGCTCGACGCCGAGTATTCTGGGCATCGGTATATAATACGCGCCGCCGGCCATCGCGACGGCCACATCAAGGCCGCCCGCGCCGATCGCGATCATGCCGATGCCGCCGCCGGTCGGCGTATGGCTGTCCGACCCCAGCAGCGTCGCGCCAGGGTTTCCGAAGCGCTCCAGGTTGACCTGGTGGCATATCCCGTTGCCCGGCCTGCTGAAATATATACCGTATTTTTTTGCCACCGTTTCGATGTATTTGTGGTCGTCCGCGTTTTCAAAGCCGGACTGCAGCATGTTGTGATCGATGTACGCCAAAGATTTTTTGGTTTTGACGCGCGGCACGCCCATGGACTCAAACTGCAGATATGCCATTGTACCCGTCGAATCCTGTGTCAACGTATAGTCGATATGGATCGCGATTTCTTCTCCCGCTTTCATTTCGCCCTGAACCAGATGTTTTTTGAGTATCTTTTCCGCCAGTGTTTTGCTCACGTTGCCCTCCAAATAATACGATTTTGTGCTATCATTCTACCTTTTGTCATAAAAAAAATCAACTTGAATGCATAAAATAGACTGCTCTTTATGCACCAAGTTGATTCAAGAACTTTCTGAAATTCGTCAAAATTTCTGAAGTCTGATTATTGTTCCATTTGTTTTCCCATAAACGCGGCCGCGGCCTCGGCGGCTTTTTGTTCCGCATCGCCAATTATCGCGCCGCCGCGCGCAACGACCACGATGGCACCGATCGGCTGGCCGTCCATCGAGATCGGGGCGATCAGCTGAGATGTGGTCTGCGATGAATCTTCGCCGCTGACAAGCGGTATGGTATTTGCCCCATCTTTTTTTATAACGGTCCTTGCATTCATGCTGTCTTCAAGTGCGCTGCTGACGGCACGCTCAAAATATTCTCTTTTATACTCTCCGCTCGCAGCCAAAACGGTATCACGGTCGCTGATGATCGTTGTCAGGCCCAACGTGGAAGATAAAGCTTCCGCAAAATCGAGCGCGAACGCCGCAAGCTCACCGATCGGAGAATACTTTTTCAAGATGATACCGCCTTCACGATCCGTGTATATTTCGAGCGGGTCACCTTCGCGTATTCTCAGTGTTCGCCGTATTTCCTTTGGTATGACAATCCTGCCAAGCTCATCAATTCTTCTGACAATGCCTGTCGCTTTCATGTTTTCTCCTCCTTTAATACAAATTTGTTTTGCTGTTATTGTTTGTTAGAACGGTCAAATTATGCGCATTGTGTAAGAAATCGAGAAAAGTAAATATTAAGTATCGCCTCCAGAATAATGCGTACTTCCAATTTTATTAATTACAAGCAGGAGCGCTTGTCCCGACTCTTTAATAATTTGTTTGAGCGGATGTGGTTATTTGCTTTTCTTGAGACAGAGGAACCAGTCAAGGCAATACATGTCGTCAGGCGTCGATTCCATACGGTCTTTTGCAACGCCGCACGAGCCGGCCGGCGGTACGATTACATCATCTCCCGGCTGCCAGTTTGCCGGTGTCGCGACGCCCTCCGCGTCCGCTTTTTGCAGCGCCATGATGATACGTTTGATCTCGGCAAAGTTCCTGCCTGTCGACGCGGGGTAATACAGTATGACCCGGACAACTGCTTTCGGGTCGATGATGAATACCGCGCGCACGGCCATCGTATCGGATGCCCCGGGCTGGATCATGCCGAATTTTTTGGCGACGGTCATTTTGATATCCTCGATCAGCGGGAACTTGACCTCGACATTCTTCATGCCTTTAAATTCGATTTTATCCTTGATTGTCCTCAGCCACGCGATATGTGAATATAAGCCGTCGACAGAAAGCCCGATTAGTTCGGTGTTAAGAGCCGTAAACTCGTCTGCCATTGACGCAAAAGTCATAAATTCGGTGGTGCATACAGGAGTAAAATCTGCCGGGTGACTGAAAAGTATGACCCATTTGCCCTCGTAATCCTCCGGAAAGCTGATTTCCCCTTGTGTTGTTTTTGCCTTAAAGGAAGGGGCTTTGTCGCCGATCAGTGGAAAAGTTGCCATGTTTACGCTTTCTTCCATTTAAAATACTCCTTTCATTTTTTTTCTTTGCTATCAGTTTTAGCGAGAAAATATATTTTATTTGGCTATGTTTACATGGTAATAATACATTAATGTGGAAATTAGTTCTGTAACTTTGTTACAATAACTATACAATATTTTTTAAATATTGGAAAATATAGCTCAGCTTGCAGACTTTTGCCGGAAATTAAATTAAGGAAAAGCAGAATCAAAGGGCCTCATTCAATGTCATCCGATTTCTTCTTTTTTTCCATGAAGAACGACGCAACAAAAGAAATGGCCAGGAAAATGATAGCAATAATAATGAATGGCCTTGAGTTGTCGACAGGGCAGACGCCTTCAGGCAGGCTGGCTCTTGATTTGATGATCGAATAAAAAGCGTATGCGCCAAGCGCTGCGCCAACACCGAACGATATATTTGATATGTATTTAATAATCTTTTTATGTTTCATATACATTCCTTAATTTTTTGATATAAAAACCATTATAACACATGGTTTTAATAGTTCGCGAATACATTTTTAAAACAGGCTGATCACGAGGTATTGATTTTTTATCACGACTGTATTATTTTAATGAGCGTGGTACAATAAAGAAAAACGGAGGGATAGTATGGCTTGTAAAAAAACGGAATGCGGATGTTGCTGCAAGATCTTGGGCCTTGCGCATATCGGGGTTTTTGTGAAGGATATCGTTAAGTCGATC
>JAQTSP010000258.1 GCA_028711205.1 Eubacteriales bacterium
GACCACACGACGGGCAAAATCATTGCCGGCATGCGCGGCATGAGCGTATACGACGCCGTTACAAAAAACAGCGCACAGGATTTTTCGGGCAAAAACACAACGATCGGCATCATCGGCACCAACGCTGTGCTGACCAAAGAACAGGCCAACAAGCTGGCCGCGATGGGACAGGACGGCATCGCGATGGCCGTGCGGCCCGCGCATACGATGTTTGACGGCGACACCGTATTCGCGTTCGGCACGGGACAGGCCGCGTGCGACTTTAGCGCGATACTGGCCGCCGGCGCCGAAGTCTCGGCGCGCGCGATCATCAATGCGGTCAGAAACACAAAGCGATGATACTGGGCATAGGCGTTGACATCATCGAGATCGAACGCGTCCAAAAAACGATGCGCAAGGCGCTGTTTTACACCCGGTATTTCACAAAGGCAGAGATCGCCTTATTCGCGTCGCGCAAGGATGACCCCGAGGTCGTCGCGGGCAACTTTGCCGCCAAGGAAGCGGTTTTGAAGTGCCTTGAGTGCGGTATCGGCGATCTGGCGCTCATCGATATCGAGATACTGCGGAAAGAATCGGGCAGGCCGTATGTCACGCTTCACGGCAAAGCGATGCAGCGGGCGGACCAGCTTGGCGTGTGCCGCGTGCATGTGTCGATATCCCATATCAGGCAATGCGCCGTGGCGCAGGCAGTCGCGGAAGGAGAATGATATGATCGAGGTGCTTTCAAAACAGGATATGCAGGCGCTTGACAGCCATATGATCAACAATATGCATATACCGCCGCGCATACTGATGGAAAACGCGGCGTTCGGTATCACAGCTGCGGTTTGCGCAAAATATGGAAAATATACGCGTGCCATCGCCGTATGCGGCACCGGCAACAACGGCGGAGACGGTTTCGCGGCGGCAAGGCAGCTCAAAGCCAAGGGCTATGATGTCGCCGTCTGTCTGATCGGCAGAAAAAAACAGCTTAAAGGCGATACGGCGGACAACGCGTCGTTTTTCGGCGACAGCATCATAGAGATCACAACCGAGGCCGCGGCATCCGCGCATCTTGGCGGTCTTGACGGTGCTGTCGTCATCGACGCGATATTCGGCATCGGCCTGTCGCGCGACGTCACGGGGCTTTGGGCGCACGTCATCGACACGCTGAACCAAAGCGGCGCCACTATCATCGCCTGCGATATCCCGTCAGGCATCGACGCGGACACCGGCGCTGTGCTGGGCACTGCGGTACGGGCGCAGGAAACGGTCACGTTCCAGTGCGCGAAGCCGGGGCACTTTTTGTATCCCGGACGTGAGCACACGGGTCTCCTCACCGTCAAAGAGATCGGTGTGGCAGGCGGTTTTAACACCGCCGGCATGCGGGCGTATTCTGACGGGCTCTATCTAAAAGAGCGGCCTGCCGATACGCACAAGGGCAGCTACGGCAAGCTGGCCTGCGTCGTCTCGAGCCAGGGGTACTCCGGCGCCGGGCTGATGTGCGTCTGCGGCGCGCTCAAAGCGGGCGCGGGCCTCGTCACAGCCGGCGTACCAAGCTCACTGCAGCCGGTATTCAGCACGCGCTGCCCCGATGCGATGACGTACGCGCTCTCCGACTTTGTCGGAAGCCTTGCGGATGACTGCGTCGCAGGCCTTGACAGGCTGATGGAAGGGAAAACAGCGCTTGCGGCAGGCCCCGGGCTTTCGACCAGTTACGGCGTCAAAAATGCCGTGGATCAAATGGTCCATCACTATGACATCAAAAAGGTATTCGACGCGGACGTGCTGAACATCATCGCGCATGATACGGATATGCTTTTGAATAAAAAGGGCGATATCATACTGACGCCGCACATCGGTGAATTTTCAAGGCTTTGTGGCAAAGATATTGACGCGATACAGAAAGACCCGCTGAACACCGCCAAAGCCTTCGCGAAAAAATACGGCGTAACGCTGCTTTTAAAGGGATCCACCACCATTGTAACGGACGGCGAACGCGTCGCGTTTGTGCTGACCGGCACGCCGGGCATGGCGGGCGGCGGCAGCGGCGACGTGCTGACGGGCGTGATCGGCGGCCTGTTGTGCGGCGGCCAGGCAGCGATACAAATCGAAAAGGCGGCACAGGCAAAACAGCCGCAGCCAGCACAAAGCGAAATTGCGAAACGGAGCCGGTTTGCCGGCATGGATTGTTACACCGCGGCGCTATACGGCGCGTATATCTGCGGCAAAGCGGGCGAAGCGGCCGCGGCGGCCCTGGGCGCGTATTCAATGACGGCAATGGATACGCTCGACCATATTGCACAGGTAACCAAAGAAATGACGGTATAAATTTCAATAAAAGCGATCCGGCCCGATAATATGCATACAAGGCTTAATCACAAAACATGCTGCCAACAGCGCAATACTGTCTGCTGCAAATTGCCGAAAAAAAGAGGCCGTCAATTATACGCAGCCGCAAAATAGCTCACGATGCCTTCGCATGCCGCCCTGGCGATCTTGCGCTGATAATCATCCTGGTTAAGCTTTTCTTCCTCTTCCGGATTGCTTAAATACCCGCATTCCATGATCACGACCGGCTGCATACCGCTTTTGAGTATGTACAGATCATTCGCCGAGCGCGCGCTGCCCACGGACGAAGGCTCAAGCGCCTCGTTCAGGCTTACCTGGATGGCGTCACCAAGCTGCTCACCAAGCACCGAGCCGACCATGTACAGTACAAGCGGGCCGGATACGTCCGGGTCGTCGAACCAATTCATATGGACGCTCACCACAATATCCGAGCCGCTCTCTTCGATCACCCGCCGGCGCTCAGCCATATCTTTGGTTTTTGTCTCGTC
>JAQTSP010000065.1 GCA_028711205.1 Eubacteriales bacterium
ACAATCATTTTATCTCAGTGTGAAACGGTTTATAATATGTTACAATCAGCCTATACGCGGCAGGAGGTAAAGTTAATGGATAAACTGAATAAGAAAGAGCTCGTTCGGCATATTTTGGAAAAAGACGACATGGATTTTGAGAAGCAGGACATAGCGGATATACTTTCGAAAGAGACGGTCACAAAAGACATCAACAAAGTCCACAGGCAGTCATTGTCCGTTGGAGACAGGATGGCGGACAAATTCTCGAATTTTGCGGGGAGCTGGACATTCATCATCGGATTTGGCATTGTTATGGCAGCCTGGATCGTTGCAAACAGTGTGCTTTTTACATTCGACATATACCCGTTTATATTGCTGAACCTGGTTCTATCCTGCGTCGCCGCGATACAGGCGCCCGTCATCATGATGAGTCAGAACCGGCAGGAGGAAAAAGACAGGCTGCAGGCAAAAAACGAATACCGCCTAAACATCAAGTCAGAGCTTTTGATCGAGGAGCTCAATAAAAAGATCAATCAGCTGCTTTATAACCAGGAGCAGCTAAGGCTGACGATAGAGCAAATGCAGACAAAAGGCAAACAATAATATAGAATAGCTAACAAAAAAAGCCCCATTTCTAGGGCTTTCTGGTGCCGAAGACCGGACTTGAACCGGTACGGTGTTATCCACCGCGGGATTTTAAGTCCCGTGCGTCTGCCAATTCCGCCACTCCGGCAAAACAGATACGGACTCCTTTGAAGAAGCCCGGAATAATGGAGGCGCCACCCGGATTTGAACCGGGGCATAAAGATTTTGCAGACCTTTGCCTTACCACTTGGCTATGGCGCCATATTTAACAAAAATCTCGGCACATAGCAGACTATATGCCGATCATCACGTTTGATATACTTTCGTTCTTTCGAGTTTACACCAGTTCTTTTTAGTCTGTCAAGCAGCAAATGGAGCGGAAGACGGGATTCGAACCCGCGACTTCGACCTTGGCAAGGTCGCACTCTACCACTGAGTCACTCCCGCATGCATACGCCTGACAACAAAGGACTGATCCGGCACAATATTAGCCTATGCCAGAGTATGGGATTTGGCGACCCGGAAGAGACTCGAACTCTCGACCTCTAGCGTGACAGGCTAGCGTTCTAACCAACTGAACTACCGGGCCGTATTGGTGGGAACAACAGGGCTCGAACCTGTGACCCCTTGCTTGTAAGGCAAGTGCTCTCCCAGCTGAGCTATGCTCCCTTACCATCCCCGACACGAAAAACGAATGCTGCGCTATTGTATAATAGAGTATGGGCTGTGTCAAAATTCAATTCCAGCGATTACAAGCAATTATTCCATTTAAACTCATGCATAATCATAATTCCGCATTAATATGAGAATTATTAATAAAGGAATTTATTGCCTGCGTTTCTCAAGCTCAGTAAAGATTTCGGAAGGGCTCAAGCCTCTTTCGCACAGCATAACAAGCAGATGATACATCAGATCGGCACATTCGTATCTGATCTCATCCGGTGCATCGTTTTTTGCCGCAATGATGATTTCTGCGGCCTCCTCCCCTATCTTTTTGAGTATTTTGTCAATACCTTTGTCAAAAAGATAGTTTGTGTACGATCCTTCTTTCGGGTTTGCTTTCCTGTCCTGTATCACGCCATAGAGCTCATCAATGATGCCGTAGCCGTATGCATATTGACTGTCGCCCTGCAATGACTCAAAGAAACAGGAATAACTGCCGGTATGGCACGCGACGCCTTTTTGAGACACCAGCGCAAGCAGCGTGTCGCCGTCGCAGTCGATTTTCAGTTCGTGCAGCGTTTGAAAATTGCCCGACGTCTCGCCTTTAAGCCAGAGTTTTTGACGGCTTCTCGAAAAATAAACCATATTGTTTGTCTCGATCGTCTTTTCAATCGATTCTCTGTTCATGTATGCCAGCATCAGCACCGCGTTCGTTTTGATGTCCTGTACGATGACAGGCACAAGACCTTTTTCATCAAATTTTATCTTATCAAAATCCATAAAACCCTCCAAAAAAAACTAAAGTCTGACCGGAATATTCTCGCGCAGAAAATATTCCTTGACGTCTCTGACGGTATATTCGCCGTAGTGAAATATCGAGGCGACCAGTACCGCGTCAGCGCCGACACCCAGCACTTCCTTAAAGTGCTCAAGCTTGCCCGCGCCGCCCGACGCAATGACGGGTATGCCTACGATACCGGCGATCGCTTTCGTCACATCAAGGTCATATCCATCCTTGGTACCGTCGGTGTCCATGCTTGTCAGCAGTATCTCGCCGGCACCCCGTTTTTCAGCTTCTGTAGCCCACTCGAGCGCGTCGCGGCCGGTGCCTACGCGTCCGCCGTTGAGATATACTTCCCATCCGCTGCCGTCCGCACGCTTTTTGACATCGATCGCGCAGACGACGCACTGGCTGCCGAACTTCTCAGCGGCCTCTGAGATCAGCGACGGGTTCTTGAGCGCCGCCGAGTTGACAGATATCTTGTCCGCGCCGCGGCGGAGCAACTCTCTGAAATCGCCGACCGTGCGTATACCGCCGCCGACGGTCAGTGGTATGAACACCTCTTCAGCCGTTTTCGCGACGACCTCGCTCATGATAGCGCGTTCGTGCGCGGACGCGGTGATATCGAGAAATACAAGCTCGTCGGCGCCCGCCTTGTTGAACGCTTTCGCCATCTCGACCGGATCGCCCGCGTCGCGGATATCGATAAAATTAACACCTTTGACGACACGACCGGCGTGCACGTCAAGGCAGGGTATGATCCGTTTTGTCAGCATTCATTCTCTCCTGTTTGTATCGCACTCTGCAAATCTATATCGCCCGAATAGAGCGCTTTGCCAATGATCACGCCCTCCGCGCCTGTTTTCAGCAGATTCCTGACATCATCTATGCAGCTCATACCACCCGACGCGATGATATCAAGCCCAGTTTTATCGACCATGTTTTTGACAGCGCCGACATTTGGACCAGTCATCATGCCGTCCCGGCCGATGTCCGTATAGACAACGGCCGTCACGCCGCGCTTCTTCATCTCGAGTGCCAGTGTGACAGGGTCTGCGTCCGTTCTTGTTGCCCAGCCGCGCGTCGAAACCCTGCCGTCTTTCGCGTCGATACCGGCGACGATGCGCCCGGGATACTTGGCAGCCGCTTCGGACAGCAGCTCAGGGTTTTCATACGCTGCCGTACCGATGATGACGCGATGTATGCCAAGACCGCCCAGGCGCGTGTCAATATCGGCCATCGTGCGCACACCGCCGCCAAACTGTACAGGAATTCTGACGAGGCGGAGTATTTTCGCCACTGTGTCGTAGTTTGAAAATGTACCGGCAAACGCCGCGTCAAGATCGACGATATGCAGGTACCCGGCACCCATGCTCTCCCACTTTTTCGCCATATCGGACGGGTCGCCGTACGTTGTTGCCTGGTCCATATCCCCCATTTTCAGCCGTACGCAAACGCCGTTTTTGATGTCGATTGCCGGATAGATCCTCATGAAAGCCCTCCGAACCGGCGCAGCATATCAAGGCCCACGTCGCCGCTTTTTTCGGGATGGAACTGGAGCCCGAATACATTGCCTTTCTGCACCGCCGCGGTAAAACGGTATCCGTAATCCGCCTCGGCGATGATGTATTCTTCCGGTACATCCGCCGCGTGATACGAATGTACAAAGTAGACATATTTATCAGCGCCGCCACTGTCAAACAGCATGTTGTCGCGGGCGATCAGGTTGTTCCAGCCCATGTGCGGCACTTTGAGGCCTGTGACCTTGAAAGGAACGACTTCGCCCGGTACAAGCGACAGGCCGTCGTATTCGCCGTTTTCGTAGCTCTTGTCGAAAAGAAGCTGCATGCCGAGGCAGATGCCGAGGAACGGCTTGCCCGTATTGATTTCCGACAGCATCGCACCACGCAGCCCTGATTTGTTAAGGCAGTCCGCCGCGTCGGCAAATGCGCCCACGCCCGGCAGCACGATGTGCGATGCGTCGTTCAAATCCTGTTTATGATCCGTCACGCGCGCGTCGAAGCCAAGAAATTCAAACGCTTTTTGTACGCTGCGCAGGTTGCCCATGCCATAGTCGATGATGGCGATCATTAAAGCACTCCTTTTGTTGAGGGTATACCCTGCGCTCTCGGGTCATTTTCGAGCGCGAATCGTATAGCGCGCGTCACGGCCTTGAATACCGCTTCGATCATATGATGCGAATTGGTGCCGTAAAACACACAGACGTGCATCGTTAATTTGGCAGACATCGCGAACGCCCTGAAAAACTCCTCGAATATCTGCACATTGATGCCGCCGACGGTTTCGTCCGGGCAGCTGACGCAGTAATTGAGATACGGCCTGCCCGAAAAATCGATACTGGCCATCGCGAGCGCCTCGTCCATCGGCACAAACTGCGTCGCATACCGGCAGATGCCCGCCTTGTCGCCCACAGCGGCCGCAAACGCCTCGCCAAGTGCAATACCGGTGTCCTCCATCGTGTGGTGCTCATCGACGTTTAAATCGCCTTTGACAGCGAGCCTTAAGTCAAATTGGCCGTGTTTCGCAAACAGGTCGAGCATGTGGTCAAAAAACCCGATGCCCGTGTCGACATTGCGCTCACCTTTGCCGTCGATACAAAGCGACAGATCGATGCGCGTCTCACTCGTATTTCTGACGATTTCAGCATTTCTCATCATGCGTCCTCCCTGGTATATTCAAATCTGATGCTCACGCTCCGCGCGTGCGCATCGAGGCCTTCTGCTTCCGCAAACCGGACAATATCATTATAGCAGCCTTTAAGGCTTTGTCTATCGTAACATACATAGTTCGTCTTTTTAACAAAATCATCGACGGACAGCGCGGATGAAAACCGCGCCGTTCCGGACGTGGGCAGCACATGGTTGGGCCCCGCGAAATAGTCGCCAAGCGGCTCGGGCGTATATTCGCCCAAAAACACAGCGCCGGCGTTTTTGACTTTGCCGAGCTTTTTCCACGGGACGTCAGTCAGTATCTCAAGGTGCTCCGGCGCCAACTCGTTTGCGATATCAAACGCTTCGTCAAGCGACGCCGTGACGACGATCGTGCCAAAGTCCGCAACGGATCTTGCCGCGATATCATATCTTGGCAATAACGCAAGCTGCCTCTCGATCTCTTCAGCGGCTTTTTTTGCCAGCGATTCACAGGGCGTCAGCAGCACACCGGCCGCTTTCTCATCATGCTCCGCCTGAGAGAGAAAATCGGCCGCGATATATTTCGGGTTCGCGTTGCCGTCCGCGATGATCAGCACCTCAGAGGGACCTGCGATCATGTCGATACCCGCCTGCCCAAATACCTCGCGTTTTGCCGCCGCGACGTACGCGTTCCCCGGGCCTGTGATGACGTCGGCCTTCGGCACACTGTTGGTGCCGTACGCCAGCGCCGCGACCGCCTGCGCACCGCCGATTTTCAGTATCATATCGGCGCCCGCGATGTCCGCGGCGACGAGCGTCAGCGGTTCGATACGACCGGCCTTATCCGGCGGCGTGACCATGACGATTTCCGGTACGCCCGCAATTTTTGCCGGTATGATGTTCATCAGCACGCTTGAGGGATACGCGGCTTTTCCGCCGGGCACGTAGACGCCCGCGCGCTCTACAGGTAAAATCAGTTGCCCTGTGACCGCGCCGCCGGATTTGATCTCGAATCCGTCGCGTTTCTGCATCTTGTGAAACGCGGTAATATTTGCCGCGCTTTTTCTAATCGTGTCCAGCAATTCAGATGACACTTCTTTATATGCCGCGCCGATCTCATCTCTGGTCACGCGCAAATTTCTTTCGTTGATGTCAAAGCCGTCGAATTTTTTCGTATACTTGAACAAAGCGGCGTCGCCGATATGCTTGACATCTGCGATGATCCCGCGAACTGCTGTGATCACACTGCCGTCTGAATCCGCTTTTCTTTTCAGCCGCTCTCTCACAAGAGCGATCTCATATGATTCATAAATACGCATCAGCTATCCTCCACTGCGCACTGTATACGCTCGATCAGCGGCTGTATGACGCCCGCCTTGATCTTCAGGCTTGATCTGTTGAC
Organism: Eubacteriales bacterium; assembly: GCA_028711205.1. Classification (GTDB taxonomy): domain Bacteria; phylum Bacillota; class Clostridia; order Christensenellales; family SZUA-584; genus JAQTSP01. The sequence continues at coordinate 6,065 of JAQTSP010000065.1, forward strand.
CGCAAGCCTGGCCGACACATCGCAGACCTCTTCCATGATCTTAAGGCCGTTTTCATTGAGCGTACGGCCGCTTTCCACGATGTCCAGTATCACGTCCGAAAGGCCCAGCATCGGCCCGAGTTCGACGCTGCCGCTTAGCTTGATGCATTCGACGGACGCGCCCTTTGCCGCATAGTATTTTTTCGCGATTTCGGGATACTTTGTCGCGACGCGCAGTATAGACGTCGTCAATGAGTTGTCTTTTTTAGACGGATACCCGGCAACGACCAGTCGGCATTTACCGTATTTGAGATCAGCCATCTCATACAGCGGAAGCCCCGCCTCCATCAGCGTGTCTTTGCCCACGATACCCATATCCGCGACACCGTGGTCGACATACGTCGGGACGTCGGTCGGCTTGACCATGATAAACCGTATATCGTTTTTTTTATCATAGAAAATCAGCTTGCGTGAATTGCCCGACATTTCCCGGCATTCAATGCCGCATTTCTCGAGTATCTCCATCGCTTTTTCGGCCAGCCGGCCTTTTGCAAGCGCTATCGTCATCTGCATGATATCGTCTCCTTATAAACGGCCCATATTGCCGTCAGCGTCAAAATATACAGCGTTCGCCGCACCTGTCTCGGCTTTGAGTTCCATGAGTTCGCTTTTTGACAGGCCGGCGGAATAAACCGTTCGTTTCCCATCTTTTCTTTGATCCTCAGCGTATGCATGCGCTGTTTTTGAGCTTGCCATGTCGCATGACACGACCGTGTCCGTATCATAATATCCCTTCAAAAGTCCCTGACGTTCCATCGCGATCATCACGCGTTTGATGCCAAGAGCAAACCCTGTCGCCGGAGCTGGATCACCAAACTTTCCTAAGAGCTCGTCATATCTCCCGCCCGAGACGACGGGAAACCCAAGCCCTGGCGTAATGCCTCTGAATATGATGCCGGAATAATAGGCGATATCATGCAGCATGCCGAAATCGACCGATATATACCCTGCCATGCCGTAACTGGATAAGAGCGTGTATACGTTCCGCAGGTTCTCCACCGCATCGACGCACTCTTTTTTGCCGGAAAGCCCGACCGCCTTTTCAAACACCTCCGGACCGCCAAAAAGGTTCGGCAACGTGGCAATCTTTTCTTTCAGCTCGCCGTCTATCATGAATCGTTTTGCAATGGTATTGATTGCCATCATATCCTTTGAATCGACAGCGTGGCGCAGCTCGTCAATTTGGACATCCTGTAAGTCAAGGCCGCTTAACAACGCCTTGAAAAATGCGACCTGTCCGATATCGATGGTAAAATCGGATAATCCCGCCGACAGGAGCGATCTTATCGCAAGCGCGATTACTTCAGCATCCGCCTGATAACGGCTGTCGCCAAGAAGCTCGATGCCGGCCTGCGTGAATTCACCCGCCTTGCCGATGGCCGGCTCTGCCGTGGCATATGAGTTTTGTATGTAGAACAGGCGCTTTGTTCGTGTATTGTCCAAAAGCTTCGTTGCGGCCGCCCTGGCGATCGGTACGGTGATATCCGGCCGAAGCACAAGGATCCTGCCTTTGGAGTCGACAAATTTGATCATGCTCTCCTGCATATAAGACCCGACACCGCTTTGAAACACATCGTAAAACTCATAAGTCGGCGTTTCTATCTCTTCATAACCTGAGAGTATGAACATCTGACGCAGCGCATTTTCCATTTCTTTTTTTATATAACACTCTGCCGGAAGACAGTCTTCTACGCCGTCCGGCACATGTTTTTTATATTTGCCCATATACGCACCTCAAAACAAACTTTTTAGCGATTTAGCATGGTAAAACGCTAATACGTTTGTAGTTTAAATGATATTGCATGATTTGTCAACGAAAATTTATAAAATTATGAAAAAAGCGCCGGGCACATCGCCCGACGCCGTTATGACTGGTCATTTATTTGCCGCCCATCTGGCGCTCAACCTGTTCTATCATGCGCTTGACCATATAACCGCCAACATATCCCGCTTCTTTTGAAGTCAGGTCTCCGTTATAACCCTGCTTAAGGTTGACACCAAGCTCGTTAGCGATTTCATATTTCATATTCATAAGCCCCTGATTGCTTTGCTTTGCCATATCTATTACCTCCATTCCTATCAAATTTTTGTGTCTTTATTGCACACTGTCTAAAAGAAAACCTACTGTTGTCCTTTTGCCTGATTGATCATTCTTTTTACCATTTCACCACCAACACGACCATTCTGCTGGGAAGTCAAATCACCATTGTAACCCTGTTTTAAGTTGACGCCCAAAGAGCTGGCAACTTCATACTTCATTTTATTTAAATAATTTTTAGCTTCGGGTACCAATGTTTTTGCCATAATATTCACCTCCTTTAAATCACCTTGCTAATAATAATTTGCCCAATATATTTAATAATACGCTGGTAATTATATTAAGGAGTGGCAAAATTAATTAATCGTAGTTTTTTGAAATTTATCAAGAAAACGGGCTTTTGCATATATTTCAATTTGATTATACAAATGTTTATCAGTTAAAAATAAATGATTTGCAATGTGTCTGGTTTCTTTAACGAGCCGCATGTCTTTGATCAGATTCGCCATGTAAAGATCCGATATGCCGCTTTGATTGCTTCCTAAAAACTGCCCGGGGCCTCTGAGTCTTAAATCCTCCTCCGCGATCTTAAATCCGTCGTTTGTTTTTGTTAAAATTTTCAACCTCTCATTTTGTTGAGCGCCTGACATCAAAAAGCAATACGACAGCTTGTCAGCACGTCCGACTCGCCCTCTTAGCTGGTGCAGCTGCGCAAGCCCGAACCTTTCTGCGTTCTCGATGACCATGATGGTCGCCGCGGGCACATCGACGCCGACCTCGATGACGGTCGTCGACACAAGCAACATCAATTCCTTATCCTTGAATTGCCGCATGATTTCATTCTTTTCGCTGGCTTTCATTTTTCCATGCAAAATGCCGACATGAAACGTTGAAAACCGCGCGGACAGCTCTTTATATATCTCCTCGGACGATCTCAGGTCCATATTGTCGTTTTGTTCGACCAGCGGGCAGACCACAAAAACCTGCGATCCTGACGCAATCTCATTTTCGATAAATGCGTACATGCCCGGCCTCTTTGATTCGGGGACACAGAAGGTTTTGACGGGCTTTCTTCCGGGCGGCATCTCGTCGATGATCGAAATATCTGTCTTTCCGTAGAGTATCAGCGCCAGCGTCCGGGGAATCGGCGTCGCAGACATGATCAGCGTATGCGGCGCTTTTGATTTTGTCTCGAGCCGGGCGCGCTGGCCGACGCCGAACCGGTGATGTTCGTCCGTGACAATAAGCCCGAGGTTAAAAAACTGAAGTTTATCATAGAGCACAGCGTGCGTACCGATCACGATATCCGTCCGGCCGCCCGCGACATTTTCATATATCGTCCGTTTCTGCGCCGCCGCTGTGCTTCCCGTCACCAGCTCTATGTTAATATCGACATCGCTGAAGACACGCTGAGCGGTCATAAAATGCTGTCTTGCCAGTACCTCTGTCGGCGCCATCATCACGCACTGGTATCCGTTTTTAACACAGATATACATGGCGTAAAACGCAGGCGTTGTCTTGCCGCATCCCACATCGCCCTGCAGCATGCGGTTCATCGGCGTCGTTTTCTGCAGATCATTCTCAATTTCGCTCATCACTTTAAACTGTGCCGTTGTCGGCTTATAGCCAAGCTTGCTTAAAAAATAATTTTTCATGCACGTTTCGCACTTAAATGCGGCGCCGCCATGCTGCTGTCTTGTTTCGCGCGATAAAAGGGCCATATTGAATAAAAGCAGCTCTTCAAAAATAAGGCGGTGCTTCGCGAACTCCAGCGCGCGTTCGTCCTCGGGAAAATGAATGTTTAACAGCGAAAAATTGATTTCTGCAAGGTTGTGTTCAGTGCGAAAATCGTTGGGTAAAATTTCAGGGATATTTCCGCGGTATCGGCCGAGCGCCGATTTGACGAGCAGACGCATGACCTTTTGTGTCAGGCCGGCGGTGAGAGCGTAAACGGGATTGGAGCCGTCGTGCTGCACACCCTGCTTTTCCATCGTCGGATTCGTGAATTGCAGCCGCTTGCCGATACGTTTTATACTGCCCGAAACGAATACATCGTCGCCCTTTTTGTACATTTTTTTTAAATATGGCTGATTAAAAAAAACAGCCTCTACCCTGCCCGTTTCGTCCTCAAGCGTGAACGTGACAAGATTAAGGCCTTTGTTTATTCTTTTTAATCCGGGTTCATTGACGATACTGGCCGTAATACTGTATGCCATGCCGTCTTTCAGTTCGGATATGACGGTGTATACACCCAGGGTTTCATACGCCCGCGGCATATAGTACAACAAATCCCGCACACGCTCGATGCCCAGCTTCCCCAGAAGCCTGGCTTTTTTATCTCCGACACCGGACAGGGTGCTTACATGATCATCGAGGGTCATTATTCTACCGCAAAAATTAATTGATATACCGGCTGGCCGCCAAACTGGAGCTCGACGTCATAATCGTCATACTTATCCTCAACAATATCGGCAACCTGTTTGGCCAGCTCTTCGCTGATATCCGCTCCATAGAATATCGTGATGACGCTGTCTTCGTCGGAGACCATTCCTTCAAGCAGCTTCTCGCAGGTTACGAAGATGTCCCCCGAATGGCATGTGATATCTCCGTCCTGTATGCCGATCAGTTCGCCTTTTTTGATGATATCGCCGTTCATCTTTGATTCGCGAATGGCGCTTGTCACCTGGCCGGTTTTGACGGTTGTGATCGCCTTATCCATGCGCTGTTTGTTTTCCTCAAAGTCAAGATCAGGGTTGTAGGCAAGCACGCCTGTGATACCCTGCGGAAATGTACTGGACGGTATCACATAAACGTTTTTGTGAGACAACGATGCCGCCTGTTCTGCCGCGAGTATGATATTTTTATTGTTGGGGAACACAAACACGTTATCAGAAGGCGCGTGTTCGATCGCTTTTGTGATCGTTTCAGCGGAG
>JAQTSP010000066.1 GCA_028711205.1 Eubacteriales bacterium
TTTTTTTGAAATTTCAAAAAAATATTTTATTGGCCCGCAGTATCGCTATTTTTCAATGATAATACGCAAAACTCATACCTCATATATATTAATTTGCATAATCCAAATATTATAATTGCATAATCCAAATATCATAATTGCATAATCCGTGTATCAAAAAAAGCCCGGCTAAGCGGGCCGTCATAACGTTGGTCAACGCATTTTTATTCGAGAGGCCTCCGCCGGTTCAGGCCACGGCTAAAATATAAGTGCATCTTGTAAAAAATTATACCTCTAAAGATATGACCCTGCTCAGCTTGTCGCGCTGCACCTCAAAATATCCTCTCTTGTTGGATATCGAAAAAATCTCCTCTTCAATTTCTTCCATTCTTCTATTGCAGGCATGTATCGCATGATCCGTTTCATGTTTAATATGTTTGCCGGCATCCAGCCGCTTGGCGTACTCATGAAGCAATATCTCTATCTTTTTTTCTTCCATCTCTTTTTGCAGCAACACTTCTTCTTCAATCGTTCGCTCGATGATAACGTCGACGATCCTTCTTGCGTCGCCATAATCCAGATCTCGAATGCCTGATATCATATCAATCTTTCCTTCCGTGATAAAACTTAACAATTCATATCATACATAGAATAACAATTAAAGTCAATATTTTCCTTGTAAAATTTAATATTTATAGTAATTATTTCTTTATTTATCTTGACATAAAAAAACCGCCCTTAGGCGGCTTTCCTGCGTCTTTATTTTTTATCTTTGTTTCTGATATATTTAAAAACGACATTGGGGTTGCTCGTCTTGCGCGACTGTATCTCGAACCGTTTCAGCGACGAAATGAACGGCGTCAGTTTTGTAAAGCCATAGTTGCGCGTATCAAAATCGGGATAGCGTTTGTTGAGTTTCTTGCCGACTTCGCCCATGTATACCCATCCGTCGTCGTCGCTGCTTTCGTCAACAATCAGCTGGATCGCCTCGATCAGCTTCTCCCGGCTCGCCATGCCGTCTTTTCCGCCTTCCTGATGGCGCGCCTCCTGCTGTGCCGGGCTGTCCGGTGCTGTGGTCACCGAAGCCAAAACCTCAAGGTATTTAAACTGCTCGCACGCGGCGATGAACGGCGGCGGCGTTTTCTTTTCTCCCATGCCCAATACAAACATGCCGGATTCTCTCAGGCGCGCGGCCAGCTTTGTAAAATCGCTGTCGCTCGATACGATGCAGAACCCATCCACGCTGCTCGAATAGAGTATGTCCATCGCGTCGATAATCAGCGCGGCGTCTGTCGCATTCTTGCCCGTCGTATAGCTGTACTGCTGTATCGGCGTGATCGAATAGTTGAGAAGCACGTTCTTCCAAGACGTCATCTGCGATTTTGTCCAGTCCCCGTAGATGCGTTTATATGTCGGCGTACCGTGATTGGATATCTCATCCAATATAAACTTTATATATTTTTCCGACACATTGTCGGCGTCTATCAACACGGCAATATTTCTGTCGTTTTCCATAAGCTTCCTGTCCTTTTTACATTCAGTATACCATATCTGCAAACTTTGGCAAGTCTCGCGCGTCAACGTTTTTTGCAGCGCACTCGAGACAAACACAGACCGCCCCGATTGAATTTCCGGTGCGGTCTGTGAAAGAAGAAAAAAAATGAAAAATGTATTGCTGTGCGCTGCCTATATACATTATACAGTATCCACCTAGGGGTAAGTCAACCCATATATATAAATATAATGTTAATTTTTTGTGAAATAATTAACATTCCGTATACAATTACGCTATTATTGAGGTTTTTTTAAAATAAACGCGCTTTTTGATTGGAATATTGAAATCTTTGGAAGAAGCAAAAGCCTTATTATTGACCACGGTTGAAACGGCGAACCGGCCGCCCTCTTGAGCAAAGCGAAGGAGCTGTGCAAAACACCGCCATCGGCAGTCCAATGGCGGTGTTCCCAACACAAACCTTTTTTATAACAACAACTTTAAACAACAAGGTCTTCTTCATATGAACATGTCTCAACTGCAATACATTCTCCTCTCCTTAAATAACCCGGCTTGATTTTTCGTCCATACCGAAACCTGTTAATGTTCTTAATATTTATATTCCGGCTCGTTATGTTCTTGATTATACTTTCAGTAAATTCTTTTTTTATTGTGGAGTCAGATAAAATATAGACTGTTTCAGTCCCTCTGCCTAAACTGTTTAATGCTGTTTTACAATACGGAGCAATCCCTTGATATCTCATCGTATCTTTTATGCCCACAATTAATATATGCACTTTAAAATATACTCTGTTAATATTTAAATTAACATTAACCCCAGGTTCCTTCGTCGCAATATTATATAAAAACCCGATAAACTCTCTGGATTCGTCTTTTAAACATTCATCCTCTATTGCCGGATATACTTTCATCCCCGCTTTTTGAAATTCTCTTAACAAAACAGAATATAATAGATTTGTGTCATCCAGCTCTTTTATTTTCGTTATCATATCATTGATATCATCGTTATCTTCTCTTATTTTATCAAGATACTGTGTATCAAAATGCTCCAATCCCTCATCCCAGCATTTATGGATGATTTTTCGCGTCACTATAAGGTCGGTCGCTTTCATTACTGATTTATCAATGTATTTTCTTGCTTTTGGTATCAGTCCTTTTGCGATATACTCATTTATTGCATAGATCATGTTGTGTGTTTTGTTATATTTATCCGACATTCGAACTATTATCTGGTTATTTTCAAGGAGTGTTTCGACGTCTGTTTCTTTTACCCATTTGATTTTTAAATTATACGGCAGAATATTGCATGATTCCTCGGCGATTTCCTTTGAAGCTTTTAAAACTTTCGATTGTATTTCTAATGATATGCCGGACTTTCTCAATCCATTAGAACACCATCTGAATAATTTGCATATCTTACTGATGATATATTCGATTTTTTCAAAGTGCTTTACAAATAAAACGATAATGATAATTATTAGAAACACCGTCGTTCCAAATATTGTGATTATTATTGTAAATAATTTTTCAGGCATGTTTACCCCGTTCCGGCCATCTCTAAAGTTTTTTTATAGCACTCATACTTTGAACAACAAAATAATATTTCTTTTCCTGAAGGGATGATACATTGAAAATTCTCAAATGTTATTGTGTCATTACAATACATACATTTAAGTCTGCCTTCTTTGTATTTTTCCAGACAACCGATCGATTTCAGCAGATCTTCAATATCACTGTCATGAACGACATGCAGCTCACCTTTATTCATAAGCAACCATCCAACCTTGTTTTTATTATATTTTAACATAATAGCCACTTCCTTACAATACATATGTATGATAATTTTTTCCATATTATTAAAAAAAATTCACCGTTTCCGCTTCCTCACTCATATCCCCCGATCAGGTAATCCTCTCCCACCTCGCCGTTCGCGTGTACTACGCGCCTCAGAAAAGGGTTGCTCCCGGGCATCGTGTTCGCCTCGGGCCAAAGCTGACGCCGCGAACACCAGTACCTGAGAGCGTCCGGGCTATGCGTGACCTCGTGCGGCTCGGTCGCCGCGTCGTTGACGTTGTGCGTATCGTGCTGCAGCAGCGGCAGCGCGCGCAGTATCGGCGTGCATGTGCCAAAGAACATCATGCGCGGCCGCCCGTCGTCCGCCTTCAGATATTCCTTGACGCCAAGCCAACCGTCGATGCGGCTGTTGCCGGATTTCACAAGCGGCACACCGTTTTCGGCAAAAATCTCTGCCGCGCTGCGCCCGCTGTCCTGCCGCCGGTTCCAGAGGTCGGGCGGCGCGATGACCTCCTCGATCGTTTCTTCCGTCATGCCGCGTACCGCCCATGCGGCCGCTGACACGGTAAGGCCCGGGCGCTCGATGCTGCGGTAGCAATACACCTGCCCGCCCGTATCAACGGCGAACCACAAGACAGCCAGCATATCAAGGCCGTAGTCGAGCGCTGCGCTTTTACGCCATTCGTCGGGTATGGGGAACGGCGCGCAAACGTGCGCCTCCTCGCTGAACTCGCCGAAGTACTGCCCCGCGAACACGCCCCAGTCGCCGTCAAGCCACGCGCGCCTGAGCACCTCCGGCAGGTTTTGAAGCTGCCGCACATAGTCCGCCTGCTGCCGCGCCGCCTCCTTTATTTCGCTCAGCGGTTTTTGGCCGCGCCGTTTCTTCAGTCGCCGCAATGCGTCCCTGTACCCCGCGTCGGCCTCAAAAAGCGGTGCGTTGTCCCAGACCCGCGCCTGTATGAACGTATAGTCGTCCGCCGACTCGCTGCGCCGGTACTCGCGGTCGATGAACAGCCGCTTGACCCACGTGTGCCCGATGCCGCCCGGGTTGCACGTCAGATACGTGCGTTTTGGGAAACCGTTCACGCCGCGCACGCATGCGTTCAGCCATCTGAACTGATATTCCGAAAGCTGCGTCGCCTCGTCGATGAACAGTACGTCATATTCCTGCCCCTGATACTGCAACACGTCGCTCTCATACGCACAGTACCCAAGCTTGAGGCGCGATCCCCACGGGAACGTGAACGCCTTCTCGGTGTCGTTGTAGGCGGGCCTCATATCATCGGGGAACACGTTGTATACCGCAAGCAGCCGCTTTGTGTGGTTCTCGCGAAGCTCTGGCAGTGTCCGCCGCACGATCAGCATCTGTATGCCGGGGTGCTGGAATGCGAGATACGCCGCCTTTGCCCTGATCGCGTGCGACTTTCCGCCGCCTCTCGCACCGCCGTACCCGACATAGCGCGTGTCCGCCGTGAGGAACCGCTCCTGCTTTTTCGTGGGCCTGCCGAACGCCGCTCTCAATACCTTCTCTTCCTCGTTCATCGTCTCTCATCCGCTCCTTTTTTGCGCATCAAAAAACGTCAAACACAAACCGCTTGACGCTTTCGCACTTTCTCATGTTTCTTGCTTTGCCTTTATTTAATGGTAATCACATCCACGGGACAGCTCTCTGCGGCCTCCGCCGCCGCATCCTCCGTATCTTTTGGTATCTCGTCAACATATACCTCGGCCTTGCCGTCATCGGCCATCCGAAACACTTCGGGGCATGTGTCCACGCACACCTCGCACGCGATACATCCGTCGCGGTCGATCTCCGCTTTCATGCTGTTCACTTCCTTCATCTTATTTCATGACAATAGTTTTTCCCGCGCCTGAGATATTATACCGCGGCCGTCAGCACGGCCAGCGCGATCAGCCTGATGACAAACATCAAACTCTGCTGCGCCCCGTCTGCCGCCATATATATGATCAGCGTCACGATCAGCGCGGCAGATACCGCGAGCGATGAGCCGATCATCCATTTTGATTTATTGCTCAGCTATTTCATTTTGCTGACTGCTCCAATACTTTTCCAACGATCCGTTGCGTCAATCCCCAGTTCTGCTCAAACTGTGAGAACGCCTGCTTTCTCTTTTGCGTCAGTTCGTAGTATTTTCGCGGCGGCCCAAGGCGGGAAGCCTTTTTTTCGAACCGAAGCTCACCCTTATTCTCAAGCCGGGTGAGTATCGGATACACCGTCGCCTCGGCCACATCGGAAAAGCCAAATGTTTTGAGGCGCTCGATCACGCGGTAACCGTAACTGGGTTCGGCCCAAGCAGCGCCAGCACGCGCCCCTCGAGTATGCCCTTCATCAACTGCGTATCATCTGCCATACCGTCACCCCCGCTATTATGCAATACATAGTACCTGCATTCAATACACCACAGCTACTATGTATTGCAAGTACCTCGGCGAATAATTTTGACGATCGTTCAATGATGCATGTGTCAGCCTACCTTGCATACTTTTTCAGGCTGCCAAGATCAAAAGGCGGCCCCGTACTGACCCGCCGGCTTTTCTCAAACACGCCCGCGCTCTCCAAAAGCTTGACGTGCTTGGTCTGCAGCTTCGATTCCTCGCACTCCTCCCAGTACCGGTGCACATACAGCTCCGCCTTTGCGACGCAGTCGGCAAGCGCCCTGTTATGGCAAACGCGCTCATCCGAAAAATCTTCCTCCGACGCGTACCCCATGCGCCACAGCCCAAGCGTCTCGCGCGTGATGCCAAGCGCAATACACAGCCCCGATAAACTGTATTTTTTCGTCTCGTCGTCCTTGTCGATATAGCCCCCTATCTTCTTCTTGACCGCATCCAGGTCCATTTCCCATTTTCCGCCGTCCGCCTCCGCCGCATACGGCACGCCCTGCGCGCTATCCATATCCATGCCGCTGATCCTTCGCTTTTTCATATACACCTCACGATCGCGCTCAAAAGCCCCGACGCTTTTCGTCTTTTGCGCATAGTATGATACGATGATACCATACAGCAAATAACTGCTCACGGTCGCTCAACATGCCTGTTTTTTGGGTGCGATGCTCTTTTTATGCGAAAGATGATAATTTAATTTGTATCAGATTAGTATATATAATATAATACAGAAGAAATATTCTGAGGGGAGGAATAAACATGAGAATAGCAAGTCTGGTTCTGGGTATCATCGGCAGCGCGCTTGCGATCATTTTTGCACTTTCATTCATATTGCTTGGCGTGTTCTCAAATAACGCTTTCGAGGCTGTGAACGAGATGGATGATACGTTTGATAATGTGCTCATTCAATTTGAAGATGAAGACGTACAGATAGAAACAAACATCGATTTTGATACGATGTCAAACATCTTCACAGGCGCGCTCAAGCCTTTCCTGTTGATTTCGGGCATATTGAGCATCATCGGGGGCGTCTTGGGTGCCGTCGGCGCCATACTCATTAAAAAGTATAACATTGCCGCGGGCATATTGTTCATCGTGGCAGCGGTCCTCAGCTTTTTCACATTGATCGGCATATTTGCCTCGATACTGTTTATCGTCGGCGGCATACTCTCGTTTATCCCCGAAAAGCAGGCATCGGCAGTAGCACCGGCAAATCCGCAGTAACACGCATACTTAGATGATTCAGCCATCAGGCCGCGTCCCCGTACGGCGCGGCCTTTGCTATGGCGGCTGTATGTTCTGTATATTGTTGCATATCCAGCCAGAACATGCTAGAATATACCATATCAATGACTTTGGAGTAAACTTATGATTGTAACGTTCAAACGCCCGCTGATACCCGCGCTGGTCGCTTTCATCATCGCGATGCTTATTTTAAGCATGCCAAATACCGCCTGCGCCGAAAGCGACACAACACTGGGCGACGCAAATGGCGACGGTGCCGTTACGATCACCGATTATACGCTCGTCAGGCTTGACATTTTGGGTTTAAAATCCCTTGCCTCTGCGTACAGGGTGGCCGCCGACGTCAACAGCGACGGCTCCATTACCATTACCGACTATACGCTGATACGCCTGCACATACTCGGGCTTAAATCCATATCATCGGGCGGCGGCCTGCCGCTGTCGGGCCGCGTCATCGGCATCGACGCCGGCCATCAGCTCCATGGCAACTACGATCTTGAACCGATGGCACCGGGCAGCAGCACGATGAAAGCCAAGGTCTCATCGGGCACACAGGGACGCTTTACCCGCGTGCCCGAATACGTTGTCAACCTTGAAGTCGCGCTCAAGCTCAAAGAAAAACTTGAGGCGCTGGGCGCCGTGGTGATCATGACGCGCGAAACGCATGACGTTGATATCAGCAACGCCGAGCGTGCCATGATGATGAACAACACGCCCGTCGACTGCTGGATACGCATCCACGCAAACGGTAACGACAACCCGGCCGTTTATGGCATGTGCATGCTCGTGCCCGCGGCGGGATGCATGAATACGTCTGACGCAAGCGTGGTCACGCAGAGCGTCAGCCTCGGGCAGACGCTTCTTAACAGCGCGGCGTCCGCGGCCGGCGCCAAGAACAACGGCCTCCAGGTGCGCGATGACCAGACCGGCTTTTGCTGGTCGTCAGTCCCCGTCTGCACGATCGAGATGGGATACATGACAAACGAAACCGAAGACAACCTGCTCGTCACCGGCGCGTACCAGGACAAGATCGCAGAAGGCCTTGCCCTGGGTTTCATCACGTACTTTACAGACTAGCAATACGCGCCTGTTCGGCAAACCATTTCCTGCTAATACCGCCATCCGCGCCTGCAACGGCCGCGGTCATACGGACGGCCGCAGCCGGGGCAATACAAACGCCGCCCGGCGCCGCGGCACATGTCCCGGCAGCAGTAAAACCGATCCCAATAGCTGATATATCCGCCGCACGGGCCGTCCCCATAGCCGCCCACGATCACGTCCCAGGTATCACAGCCAAACCTCCCATATCCATCAAACATGGATTTCACCCCCTGTTACCATATATATGCCTTGTCAGTGACAATGTTTATACCGTTTGCCGTTCGCCAAAAATTAATATCTTCTTACCAGCGTTTATGACGTTTTTTTCTCGTCGCGCTTCCCCTATCCCGACGTTGCCATCCGTATACAATCAGTGTATAATAATATGAATTTTCATATTTCGCAGGAGGCCTTTCATGGGACAGCTGAACAGTTTCGCACAGTTCACAGGATATAAAGTATACGACAAGATCGCATACGGCAGAACGAACGCTATCTACTTCAACGTGCGTTTCTTAAACTTCGGCGCACAGGCACAGGTCTTCGCGTTCGTCAAAAGCGGGAGCGGCGGCGACCTTGGCAAGATCAACGCGTATCTGAAAGAAAACTGCAAACAATACAAAACCGGCGGCGCGCAGTCAGACGGCCGGGCGGTATCTTTTGTCATCAACAGCATGACGCGTGTCAAGCCTGAGAACGCAGCGCGCATCATCGACGACTTCTCGCGTTTCCTTACGGATAAGGGCTACCGCTCGACGTGCGCCTTCTGCGATCAGAACAACAACGTCGGCCATACGGCACAGAACGGCCTTGTACTCGAAACCTGCGAAACGTGCCACGAAAAGTTCAGCGGCATCGTCAATGACATTCAGCAGGAAAGGGATACAACAGGCAGCTATGCAAAAGGCGCAGCGGGCGCGGTCCTGGGCGGCATACTCGGCATCATTCCATGGGTGCTGTTCTACTTTGCCGGGCTCATCTCCGCCTTGAGCGGGCTCGTCATGGCATTCTTTTGCTACAAGGGCTACGTGCTTTTCAAGGGCAAAAGGGGCAAAGGCATGCTGGTCATCATCATCGCCGTGCTCGTCGTGTTCACATACGTATCGGTGCTCGCCAACCAGTGCATCACGGAATATCAATATTATGCGGCGCTCGGATACGACGTGGATATCGGCGCACTGTTCTCCACGATACTGGCCGCGCCGTTTATGCCGGCCGAATTCGAGACCGGCCTGCTGTGGGGACAAATCGGCAGCGGGCTGTTCTTCGCGGGGCTTGGCAGCTTCTTCTTCCTGCGCAAAGTGAGAAAGGAGAGCACCGGCCAAGACGTCGCTGTCAAACGTATCGGCCGTGACCTGTATTCATAACCACAATTCAAAATACCTGCGTTTTTTCATGGGCCGCGGCATGACCACCGCGGCCTTTTTATATATCAAGCGCGACCCGCGCGCCCTCGTAAATCGCTTCGACGGCGGACCGTGCCTCTTTCGCGTCGCCGATCAGATACACCTCGGGCGCAAGGCTCTCAAAATCGTCAAACGGGTTGTATGCGTCCGCGCCCATCGCGATGATGACCGCGTCATACCCTCCCATTGTCTTCTTTTCGCCGCCTGTCTCGCAGACAATGCCGTCCTCCGTGACCTCCAACACCTTTGTGTCCGTATAGACCGCGATGTTCTCGTGTTTGAAACGCCGCAGCAGGCTGTCGCGCACCGTCATATACATATCGAGCGCGATGTCGCCCATCATCTCGACGACCGTCACCCTGTCACAGTAATCGGTGCAGTATTCCGCCGTCTCGACGCCGACAAGCCCGCCGCCGACCACCAACACGCTGCCCGATACCGGCGCACCCATCAGCACATCATTCGCCATTTTGACGTTTTGCCCGTCAATACCGGGAACATCCGGCTTTTTCTGCGTCGCGCCCGTCGCAATGATCAGCGCGTCCGGTTTTTCTTCGGCGACCGCCGCAGCGTCCGGCTCCTGCCCAAACACCATCTCACCGCCGTATTTCTCGCACATATGGAGGTAATGGCGTATCGCGCGCGTCAGCTCCTGCTTATACGGCGGATACGCGGCAATGAGGAACTGCCCGCCTGCCCTGTCACGCGGGTTTTTGTCGTACAGCGTCACGATATGTCCACGCTTCGCCGCGATCCACGCCGCTTCGAGCCCCGCGGGCCCGGCGCCCACTACCATCACCTTTTTTTGTTTGTCGGCGGATACGCACCGCACGTCCGGGCGCGCGTTGCTCATCGGGTTCAGCATGCACGACACGCCCATGTCGCCTTCCTGCAGCGCGTTCGGATCGTTGAAGCTCATGCAGCGCTGGGTACAGCTGATGCACGGCACGATGTCCATGATCTGCCCCGAAAACATCTTGTTCGGAAAGTCGGGGTCGGCGATCGACTGCCGCCCCGTCGCCACGAAATCGGTATCGCCGCGCTCTAACGCCATGTCGATGACATACGGATCGGTGTAGCGCCCGACCGCGATCACGGGTATCGACACCGCCGATTTGATGAGCTTCGTCGCGGCGATGTTCCACGCGTACGGATAATCGGGCGGCGGCACGATCACATCCCAGCATCCGTATGTACCGGCCGAGAGGTGCAGTGCGTCGGCACCGTATTCCTCCAGCAGCCGCGCCTGTATCACGGCCTCGCTCTCCTCGATACCGCCGATGCGGTGTTCGTTTGTACCCAGGCGTACGACGATGGGATAATCCTCGCCGCATTCAAACTTGATGCCCTGTATCACCTGCTTTAAAAATTCCGTCCTCTCATGGATCCCGCCGCCGAACTCGTCGATGCGTTTGTTCGAGCGCGGGCTCAAAAACTGTGCGCGCATATACCCATGCGCCGCATGTATCTCGACGCCGTCAAACCCGGCGTCCTGCGCGCGCGTGGCCGCGTCGATATACTGCTCGATCAGGTCATACACCTCATCGG
>JAQTSP010000259.1 GCA_028711205.1 Eubacteriales bacterium
CCGCACGGCAACATACAGACGCCGGTATATATGCCGGTTGGCACACAGGCGACGGTCAAGGCACTGACGCCGCGCCAGGTCGAGGAGACGGGCGCCGAGATCGTGCTGGCCAACACGTATCATCTTTACCTCAGGCCGGGACACGAGCTGATCAGAGAGGCCGGCGGCCTGCACAGGTTCATGGCGTGGGACAGGCCGATACTGACGGACAGCGGCGGATTCCAGGTGTTTTCGTTGGGCGCTATCAGAAAGATCACCGAGAAGGGTGCGGAGTTTTCGTCGCACCTCGACGGCTCAAAGCATATGCTGACACCCGAGAAAGCGATTGAGATCGAGGAAGCGCTTGGCGCGGATATTGTCATGGCGTTCGACGAATGCACGCAGTATCCGGCGGAATACAATGCTGTCGCCGCCGCGATGGAGCGGACACACCGGTGGGCAATGCGATGCAAACAGGCAAAAACGAGAGACGATCAGGCGCTGTTCGGCATCGTGCAGGGCGGCACGTACAAAGACCTTCGGCAGGAAAGCGCGAAGGCGATCGCGGCCATGGATTTTTTGGGCAACGCGATCGGTGGCCTCAGCGTCGGAGAGCCAAAGCCACTGATGAACGAGATGCTCGATATCACCGCGCCGCTTCTGCCGGAGCATAAGCCAAGGTATCTGATGGGTGTTGGGACTTTTGACTGTATCATCGATGCTGTCGCGCGCGGCATCGATATGTTCGACTGCGTGCTGCAGACGCGTATCGCGCGAAACGGCTCGGCCCTGACAAAACGCGGCCGGCTCGTGATACGTAACGCGGAATATGCACATGACTTTTCGCCAATCGACGAAAACTGTTCGTGCTATACATGCCGGCACTTTTCAAGAGCGTATCTGCGGCATCTGGTCAAAGCGAACGAGATACTTGGCAGCACGCTTTTATCGATACATAATGTGCAGGCGACGATAGATTTTATGAAGGAAATCAGGCAATCGATTGAAAATGGACGCTTTTTGCCGTATAAAGATGAATTTTTTGCAAATTATAACGGATAATTATAAAAAGTTGTTGATAAATCCTTTGTCCTCATATAGTATATATATTCAAAGATATTTATTAAAAAGGCAGGTATAAAGAATGAGTTCAGATTTTGGAAGTAGTTTGGTAAGTATGCTACCGATAATTGCGATATTCGTGGTTTTTATTTTCCTGATGATCATTCCTCAGAGAAAGAGAAAAAAGCAGATGCAGACGATGCTGGACAGCCTTGCACCGGGGAAAATGATCAAAACGATCGGTGGGATATATGGAAAGATCGTTGCCGTGAAAGAAGATTTGATTACGATTGAAGTGCTTCCCGATAAGGTCCGCATGGTGTTCGCAAAAGGTGCCGTCGCGACCGTTGAGGATGCAGACGTTGAAGATAACACGCTGGACAGAAAATAGAGACAAAAACTCTGATATGACGCAAGATGAAACGTCCGTTTAGAGGAAGCAATCAGAAATAAAAAATAAAGACCTCCTGTTACTGAACTTATTTAATAACAGGAGGTCTTGTCATGCCGATACACGCATTCAACATACGCAATTGATACAAAAACCTCTGTGCACCATAGTTCATGCCGCATGGCGCGATCAGCGCAGCATCCATCATGATCTGATCTGGCCGTTGCCGCGTATGATATATTTGATCGTTGTCAGCTCTTTTAAGCCCATCGGGCCTCTCGCGTGCAGTTTCTGCGTGCTGATGCCGATCTCTGCGCCAAACCCGAACTCGTTGCCGTCCGTGAACCGCGTGGACGCGTTGACATACACCGCGGCCGCGTCGACGCGTTCTAAAAATGTTTCTGCGTTCTGATAAGTTGTGGTCACGATCGCCTCCGAATGCTTCGTGCCGTATTTGTTGATGTGTCCGATCGCCTCGTCAAGGCTCTGCACGACCTTCACGGCCAGTATATAGTCAAGATACTCCGTATAGTAATCGTCTTCCGTGGCTTCCTTGATGCCGATGATGGCGCGTGTTTTCGCGCAGCCGCGCAGCTCGACGTTTTTCAGCCTGTCTTTGACCATCGGCAAAAAATCACGCGCGATTGCTTCGTGTACAAGCAGCGTCTCGGCCGCGTTGCAGACCGAAGGCCGGCTCGTCTTGGCGTTATCGATGATATCAAGCGCCATCTTAAGATCCGCGCTGTCGTCCGCGTACACATGGCAGTTGCCGACGCCCGTTTCGATGACAGGCACCGTCGCGTTTTTGACGACCGACTGTATGAGCCCAGCGCCGCCCCGCGGTATCAGTACGTCGATGATGCCCGAAAGCCCCATCATATATATGGCCGCTTCTCGTGACGTATCGTCGATCAGCTGCAAAGCGCCTTCGGGCAGGCCCGCGCCGTAGGCCGCTTCTCCGGCAACGCTGACGATCGCCATGTTGGAGTTGATCGCGTCGCTGCCGCCTCTGAGCACAACGGCGTTACCCGTCTTGATGCAAAGGCCTATCGCGTCGGATGTCACATTGGGTCGCGCTTCGTATATGATGCCCACCACGCCTAAAGGCACGCGCTTTTTGCCGATCGTAAGGCCGTTCGGGCGTTTGACAGTGCCCAGGACCTCGCCGATAGGGTCTTCAAGCATGGCAACGTTCTCTAAGCCCAGGGCCATGCTCTCGATACGCTCAGGCGTGAGTGCAAGCCTGTCGAGCAGCGCGCCTGACGTGCCTTTTGTTCTGCCATTTTCAATGTCTTTCTTATTTTCGTCAAGTATATACGCCGCGTTATCTCTCAGCGCGTTCGCGATAC
>JAQTSP010000067.1 GCA_028711205.1 Eubacteriales bacterium
ATGGGCGTGTTTGAGAAACCGCTGACCGAGCACGGCACGAAGGCCGTCTGGCAGGCGCTGGCGGCAACAAAAGCGTATACGGTGCTGGGCGGCGGCGACAGCGTCGCGGCGACCAACAAGTACGGGTTAGCTGACAGTATGGGCTATGTGTGCACGGGAGGTGGCGCGATGGTGCGGTTTTTCTCCGGCGAAGAGCTGCCCGTGGTGGGTGCGCTGAAGCACGCGGCAGGGGCAAGATAACCAAAACACCGATTGAGTAATTTTAAGGAGGTTTGTGTGATGAGCAAATACAAAGTGCAGGTAAAAAGCGGATTATTTATTCATTTCCGAAGATAACATGGTATTCTGCAGCATTTGCTTGTAATCTTTTGTGCCTTTATTAATGATACCTAAATAAAAAGATTCAAGAATCGCAAGTTCGATGACACGTTTAGTAACACTATCTCTGCCGATGGTCAGCTCAACAGGGGCTGTAAACAGGCTAACATCCGAATATTTGATCAGAGGAGATTTTCCGGCCTGTGTAATGCATATAGTAAAAGCATTACGCTCTTTGGCAAGCTTTATAGAACGAACGACATTTGAAGATCTGCCGCTGTTTGAGATGGCAATGGCAACATCTTTGTCGGTAAGACGTAATGCGGTCTCATATTGATATACCACGTCAGAACAAACCGTGGAAGAAATACCGACACGGTTAAACTTTGCACATGCAAAAGTGCAGGAACATAAAGCATCGCCTGTAGCAAAAAAATAGACGGATTTTGCATTTAGTATTGCGTCTAATGCTTGATCAAATTGATCTGAAAAAAAGACTTTGGTGTTTTCTAATGAATGACAAATACTATGAATGGTCTTGTCACAGATAGTGACCATGGAATCCGAATAAGATACGGCTTCAGGAGAATCCACACTATCTTCAACGGATGCAAGCGCAAACGCCTGACGAAGCTGAATGAAGTTTGCAAACCCCATACGTTTACAAAAACGCAAAATAGTGGCCTCGCTAGTTGAGGTTTCCTCTGAAAGCGTAGCAAGAGTCATATCTGATATCAGCGAAATGTTATTAAGCATGTATTCTGCCACAGCTTTTTCTGCTCTTGGTGAAGTCGGGATTAAAAATTCGAGTTTTACTACTTGCTCGTTCACTTGGGTGTACCCTTTCCTAAATATTTCAGCCAGAGATCCCCCCAATTATCTCTCATCAATAATAGTGTTGTAATAATTTTCGGGATATGTCTACCTATTATCCTGTGTCTCGACCCATGACTTAGTCGAGCGTGATTCCGAGATCCGACAAGGCATGCATGTCTTCTTGTATGGAGCCGTAAAGGTGTTTATATATGTCATAATACTTACTATACATATCGTGATTTTGCCAGTCGGGGCAGAATACGGAATAGGATTCTGTCCACTTTTGAATTTCGTTAAAATCAGAGAACATACCTGTGGCGATACCAGCTAAGAAAGCATCGCCGATAGGCGCTTCCACACCGGTTGTCATACATTCCATTGTTTCTCCTGTGATGTCTGATAAAATCTGAACCCAAAGTTTGCACGAACTGCCGCCGCCGACTATTCTGCAGGGTAAACTTTGAGCAGAAGCACTTCCGTAGTCCTCCATCACATGCCGCAATGCATAACCAATGGATTCTAATAATGCACGGTAAATATGGGCTGCGGTGTGTACTACGGTAAGGCCCAATAACGCACCTCGTGCCTTGGAATCCCAAATGGGACTGCGTTCGCCCATAAAATAGGGTAGTATTAAAAGGCCTTCGCTCCCGACAGGTATTGAATAAGCCGCTTTTTCTAGATCAGCAAAGGAAAGGGGCATGCTGTTTTCTGAAATCAGACTGTCGGGCGCAAACTTTTCGGAAAACCATTTGGTAAGGGCGCCTGCTGAGGAAATGCCGCCATAGGTATAACGAACATTTTTATCATTCGTGATGTATGGCATAGAGATATACTTTGGATTTGTAGGCTTGGAGGAATGCAGCAGTCCCCAGTTCAAACTGGTAGCCAGGACCGCAACACCTTGACCGATGCGCACAGCACCAGCGGAAAGAGTGGATGCGAGACAGTCGATGCAACCGGCACAGACGGGTGTTCCGCTGGCCAGCATTAAATCTGTAGCGACTTCGCTGCTTAAGTATCCGACGATGTCACTTGGGTCTAATATGCGCTGGGGCATCATGCTGCGCGGGATTCCAAATGTGTTAAGCATCTCATCCGACCAGTCGTTACGCTCCACGTCGAACAACCCGCCAAGATTACCGGCAGAGGTGCGGTCTATGGCTATTTCGCCGGTAAAACGGTAAACGATGTATTGATTAGGGGTCATAAACAGTTTTATGCGCTTCCATTTTTCGGGTTCATTTTCTTTTATCCAAAGTATCTTTGAATAACCAAAGTATGAATCAATACCGTTTTCGGTAATCGAAAACAACTTATCTACATCTATGTCGCGTTGGAGACGGGTGCAGATTTCTTCAGAACGGCGATCCATCCATATTATACACGGACGTACCGGCATCATGTTTTCATCCAGGGGTATGCCGCTCCCACCATATAAACCACTGATGCATATGCCTTTTATATTCTCTGCCGGAACACCGCTTATACGCACGCTTCTTCGTATTGTGTTGCGTGCTGCGTTCTCCCAAACATCGGGCCATTGTTCTGCCCATACGCTATGGGGTCGTAAAATACCATAAGCCTCGGTTGCAGATGCTAAAATATGGCCGTATTTGTCGGTAACCACGGTTTTTGTACTGGAAGATCCAACATCTATACCAATTAAATATTCGTGCTGCATAAACGATACCAATCTCCTTACATTATTGAATTTAAATGATTGCCAAGGTTTTTATGCGTATAAACTCGTATAGCGTACTCATACAATATCAAAGAAGCATACACTCTTTCCAACAAGCAAAGTTCCCAAATGCTTGATGATATAAACATATAATAAAAAAAGAAGTGTGTCAATAATATTACTCAAAAAACTTCAATTATTAAAAAAGAAAATGAAGTAATATTGTATGATTTTATACAGAAAAACGTAAATAATGGGTTTTTTATTGTATATATCGGGTTTAAACGGAACTAAACTCGTCAAATTTAGAAATTAATATTGACAGATTTATAGCGAATGTCTATAATCATTTTATATAATTATATAAAAAAGGAATATAATTATTTAATAAAATGAAAAGGAAGGAAACTAACAATGAAAAAAGTTGTAGTATTGGTACTATGTGGGTTGTTAATGCTGAGCCTGTATGCATGTACTCAAGGAGGAGGGCCGCCTACGCCGGTTCCTACGGGAGAAGAATCCATAGAATCGGCAGATACAGAATCTGACGTTGTTGCCGAAGAGAGTGGTTTAAAATTTGGTTTTGCATGTATGAAGAATGACCCCTTCATGGTTCCTTTGGTTGGTGGTATGCAGGACGTATGTGATGAGAACGGTATCGAATTTGTCGTTAACTATGCAGAAAACGATATCGGAAAACAGATCTCCAATTGTGAGGACCTGCTCCAACAGGGTATTGATGGACTTATCGTAATGCCTGTTGACTTTGACGGTATTACCCCGGCTCTCGAATCTGCTAAGACCGCTGGCGTACCTGTTGTTTCCGTAGACGCTGAGTGTGCCGCTGCAGACTTGACCATTGCTTACATCGCTTCCGATAACTACATGGCTGGTTATCTCTGCGGTGAGCATCTTCTCGCAACTATGCCCGATGGTGCGGACATTCTTGTTATGAATCTTCCCGAGATTAAGTGCACGATCGACCGTGAAGCAGGTTTCTTGGCCGCTATCGAAGGCCATGATGGCTATAACGTGCTGGCTACGCAGAACTGTTCCGGCCTGATGGATAAGGGAATGAGCATAATGGACAACTGGCTCCAGCAGTTTGATAGCTTTGACGTATTATTCGCAATCAACGATGGTTCCTGCCAGGGCGCTATCGCTTCTATGCAGGCAGCCAACCGTCTTGAAGGTGTGTTGACCTACGCGGTTGACGGTCAGCAGCAAATGGCTGATTACATTCTCGAAGGTATACACACGGCAGAAGCTGCTCAGGATCCCTATAATATGGGCCGGGGCGCTGCAGAATTGCTGATCAAACACTTGAACGGTGAGGAATACGAATATGAAAACCTCCTGGAGGTTAATCTCCTTACCATTGATAACGCTGCTGATTACGTAGGGTTCTAAATAGCATCGTTCTAAAAGCTGATTAAGGGTTTAAAGCTCCCGATGTTTATAAATTCGGGAGCTTTGAACACGCAGAAAAAGAATTTTTAATACTTACGTTAGAAAGTATTAAAAATTAATTTGAACTGGGGGATTACATGTGAATTCTTTTCTAGATGTAAAAGGCGTATCAAAAACCTTTCCGGGGGTTAAAGCGCTTGATAATGTAAATCTGCATATCAATAAGAGAGAAATCCATGGCCTTATTGGTGAGAACGGTGCCGGTAAGAGTACGATAATCAAAATACTTGCTGGCGTTTATAAGCCGGATTCAGGAAGCATAAGTTTTTTGGGAAATGAGATACATAATGATACAATATCCCATTCTCTTTCTCGAGGAATAAGCGTTATATACCAGGAGCTTTGTTTAGTTCCGTATATGAAGGTGTATGAAAATATCATGCTGGGATTTGAACCAAGCAAGGGTTTATATTCTGGAGCCGAATCGCGGAAAAGAGCCGCACAAGTTATTGAAAAACTTGGCTTGGAACTGCCCCTGGATGCTGAAGTCAGGAAATTAGATATCGCTGTTCAGCAGATGGTAGAAATCGCGAAAGCGTTTTCCCGTGATTCGAAGTTGATAATTATGGATGAACCAACATCTTCTTTATCTCTTAATGAAATTGAAAAGTTATACAAAATAATACGAAACCTTAAAAATGAAGGCGTGTCCATTTTATTTGTATCCCATAAATTGGAAGAGATATCTGAAATCTGTGACCGCTGCACTATTTTTCGGGACGGAAAAACAATCATCAGTAAAGAAGTTGGAGATTTAACACGTGACCAGATGGTTTTCGCCATGGTGGGTCGTACAATTAATAATTATTACACGTCAACGCATACCCCAAAAGATAAGACTTTGCTTGAAGTGAAAAACCTGTCCAAGGCCGGGGTCATCAATGACGTAAGTTTTAAACTAAATGAGGGTGAAGTACTTGGCATGACTGGGCTTATTGGCGCTGGCAGATCCGAAACAGCACGTATGTTGTTTGGCTTGGATACCTTTGACAGCGGTGAAATATTATTGGAAGGTAAGACTGTAAGCTTCCGTAATCCCCATGAGGCAATGCAAGCCGGTGTTGTAATGGTACCTGAAAACAGAAAAGAACAGGGCCTTATACCTCAAATGGGAGTTGGGTATAACATGACCATAGCGGTGTTAAAGAAGTTTATCAAATTCATCAGAGTAAAATCAAAAATTGAGAATGACATCATTGACAAATATATGAAATCATTGGGCATAAAAGCGTATTCACCATTGCAGCTTGTGAGCAATCTGAGTGGCGGCAATCAGCAAAAAGCGATTTTCGGAAGATGGTTGGCAACAAGCCCCAAAGTATTGATACTAGATGAACCAACTCGGGGCGTGGATGTTGGCGCTAAAACTGAGATATACGGTATCATTGATGAATTGGCAAAAAGTGGAGTTGCAATACTTTTAATCTCATCCGAATTACCTGAGGTGATTAATACCAGCGATAGAATTGTTGTTATGAGTAAGGGCGCTGTAGTGGCAACCCTGAATGATAAAGATAAATTTTCCCAAGAAACCATTATTAAATACTGCATAGAAGGAGCTGTTGTGCATGAATGATAATATGACATATAAAAATCTTTTGATTAATAAAGTTATAAGATCAATTGTAAACTATTTTAAACGTAATATCGGTATCCTCAGCGGACTAATTTTTATTATGATTCTCGTTAGTTTTCTGTCTGAAAACTTTCTGACAGCATCGAATCTTTTAAATATCCTGCGCCAGATCAGCACAAATGTATTCCTTGCATTTGGCATGTCATTTGTAATTTTGATATGCGGCATCGATTTGAGTGTTGGCTCCGTTTTGGCGTTTTCAGGTGTGCTCGCTGCTTATATGATAGGCGTCTGGAACTGGCCGGTGTGGCTGGCTGTGTTGGCTCCCATAATAATATGTACTTTGGTTGGTATATTTAACGGCGTAATAGTGACTTTTACTGGAATTGCAGCTTTCGTGGTGACACTTTCCACACAAACAATTTTCAGAGGATTTGCGATGTTAATTGCCAACGGTGCTCCTATCCGGATAATTAACCAGGCGTATATCACGATTGGTACCAGTTATTTAGGGCCCATTGCGTATCCGATAATATATACTGCTTTTGCGATGCTGGTATGTTATCTGCTGCTCAATAAGACCAGGTTTGGCCGCCACATTTATGCCCTCGGCGGGAATAGAACGGCAGCGCTTTTTGCCGGCATAAGTGCGACCAGGGTCGAAGTATTTGTTTATGCGCTATCGTCCTTCTTGGCGGGGTTTGCAGGCATTGTTTTATCAAGCCGTATGACTGCGGGTGTTCCCGCTTCAGGTGAAGGATACGAGCTTGATGCGATCGCGGCGGTCGTTCTGGGTGGAGCGAGTTTTACAGGTGGTGTAGGAACAATTGGCGGAACGCTGATAGGCGCAATTATCATCGGTGTATTAAACAACGGACTGAACATGCTCAATGTTGCGGCTTTTTGGCAGTATGTGGCAAAGGGTGTTGTTATACTACTGGCGGTATTGACGGATGTTTTGCGTAAGAAAAGAAAAGAACGCAGCAGCATAATAAAAATGAAATAATACCGCATCGTTTTTGAGGCAGGCATGTTCGTGGTTCCCGTGGATTTGTATGCGCATGCGTGAGCCACTGATTTCAAGGGAAATATGATTGAGTATTGGCCACTACTAAAATAATGACAGGGGGAGTTCATTCTTACTGTAAAAAAGCTTGTTGACGGATTGCAAGCTTATTCCATCGCGTAGTTGTCAACTTTTATTTGCGGTTTTAAATTTAAATTTTATATAAAAAGGAGAACGGATAAAGTGAAATATACGGCTGAGGCTCTTGCCGATAAAGCAAGGGAAGCAAGAAGAATATGCATGCAGATGTCTTATATAGCAGGCTCTGAAGGCGCGCATATTGGCCCTGCCTTGTCAATTATGGATATAACAACGGTTTTATATTTTGATGTAATGAATTATAAGGTTGATGACCGCTATTGGAGCGAAAGAGATAGATTTATACTTAGTAAAGGGCATGCATGTCTTGGACAATATGCACCTTTGGTTTTATGCGGCTTTATATCAGAAGAAGAAAGCAAGACATTCAACCGTACGCATACCCGACTGGCGGGGCATCCCAGTGGTATTGGTGTTCCCGGCATAGAGCACCCGTCCGGTTCGCTGGGACATGGGTTAGCTGTTGGCTGTGGAATAGCATTGGCGGGGAAAATGGATCGAAAAGATTATAATACATATGTCTTGATAGGCGATGGGGAGGCCAATGAGGGAAGCATATGGGAATCGGTTATGTTTGCCAAGCAGCATAAGCTGGACAATTTAGTAGCGATTGTCGATGTCAATAACCTTCAATACGGAGGGAAGACGGCTGATTTGATGGATATGAGTCCGATGAAGGAAAAATGGGAAGCATTTGGTTGGAATGTAATAACAACGAATGGTAATGATGTGGCTGAATTGCAGATTGCATTGGATAAATCAAACAAAAAGAGGGATGTTCCTACCTGCGTTATTGCAAACACCGTTAAGGGCTTTGGGTTATCCTTTATTGCTAATAATAATGATTGGCACCATTGCAAAGTAACGAAAGAGATTTTGGAGAGAGCCCTGGACGAGTTAAAATAATGGAGGTTAATATGTTTAAAATTAATGCTGAGAATACTCAGTCTTGGAATATTCAATTCCGACCAATGTTTGGAGAATTAGTAAGGAACTTGGTCAAGGAACGAAATGACGTCATACTGGTCGTCGCAGACTCTGGACGTGCCTGCAGATGTGATGGATTTGAAGAATGCCCAAATCAGTTTATTGACTGCGGTATCGCAGAGCAGAACATGGTCGGCGTAGCAGCCGGTCTTGCCCACTGCGGCAAAAAACCGATCACTTTTGGTTTTGCCCCATTTGCCAGTGAGCGCGGCTTTGAACAGATTCGAATTGATGTCGCATACAGCAATCTGAACGTTATCATTGTCGGCAGCGAAGGCGGTGTCGGTATGGGTACGCAGGGAGTAACCCATTTCGGATGGGAAGATGTGGCGGTCATGCGCTCTTTGCCCAACATGACCGTGTTATGTCCTGCGGATCATGCAGAACTCATTAAATGTTTGGAAGCGTCCCTGAACCTTAATGGCCCTGTTTATATACGTATGAATGGCGGTATACCCAAACCTGTTTACCGGGAAGATTATGATTTTAAAGTGGGTAAAGGTATTTTGCATAAGAAGGGGAAGGATATTAATATTATTGCCACGGGTCCGCTTGTTTCCAAGGCACTGGAAGCAGCCGATATTTTGGATGCAGAGGGGATTTTTGCTGGTGTTGTGGATATGCACACCATTAAGCCGCTGGACGAAAAGTTGATTTTTGAATTGGCTGGCGAAGCCCGGCTGATGCTGACTATCGAAGAACATTCGGTTGTTAACGGCCTGGGAACAGCGGTTGCCGACGTTTTGTCTACGAGCGGTTCTGGCTGCAGACTGATAAAGATGGGGTTTCCGGATCAGTATCCGCATACTGTTTCACCGTATGACGTTATGATGAGTGACTATGGTCTCACAGCAGAAAATTTGGTTGTAACAATTAAGGAAGGCCTCGGCAGGTAACCGAATCACATAGGTTTATAGTATATTTATATTTTGAAGTGCCTGATTTTCCAAGACCAGCCTGATGCCATTAAAGTTCAAATGCGAGGGAATAACTATATACGAAGGTGTTATTGACAATGAAATTTGACATTATGACAATTGGAGTTCCAATGGTTGAATTTGTTAAGAAACAAATAGATAGCCCTCTTTCAGAATATGGTGAGTTTATGGGGCCGTTTGCAGCAGGCGATCCTGGTATTACTTTGAATGCTTGTACAACTTTGGGATATAAAGGCTGTTATGTCGGCGTTGCGGGCAAAGATGCCTTTGCGGAATGCTTCATGCAGAGGATGAAAAAAAGCGGTATAGACACTTCGCATATCCGTATTGACGAAAATTGTGCAACCGGCATTTCTATGCTGACAAATTTCAGCGATGGCAGCCGCAAATTTTTGTTTACGCTCCCGACTTCTGCGGCCAGCAAGCTGGGGCCGTCTGATTTGGATGACGAACTGATAAAACAAGTGAAATGGATTCACCTGTCAGGTTTTGCTATTTCCATTAGTGATTCGATTGTTGAGCTGCATAGACAGCTGGTAAAAAAGATATACAAGGATGTCTTGGTCAGCTTTGATCCAAATTATCGTAAGGATGTTATCGGTATTGAAAAATATAAAAAAATATGTGCACCGGTTTTTGAAAGATGCAATCTTTTTCTGCCGAGTTATGGTGAAGCGGGGCTGTATTGTCCAGAGGCATCTGACGAGCTTGATGCCTGTCGAAGAATTGCAGCCACCGGCAAACTGGTCGCGCTGAAAGATGGAACGAACGGCTGTTATGCTTTCTGCAATGGCAAGGAGAAGCACATCCCCAGCTTTCCTGCTGTTGAGGTAGACCCCACTGGCGCGGGAGATACTTTCGGAGGCGCGCTGATAGCAGCGTTGATGGATGGCAAAGATTTTTTTGAAGCTGCGCGTTATGGCGCTGCGGCAGGTTCGATTGCTGTCAGCAGGGTCGGATTATTGGATATTGCGCCGACAAGGACGGATATACAAACCGTTTTAGATGGCATATAAAAACGGAACATGTACGCAATGAGTATGTTTGTGACTTGAAGAAGTTTGATGTATGAGGTATTAATGTGAAATTAGCAGTAGGCTGTGACCCGAATGCGGCCGCATGTAAAAAAAATATAATAAAAACATGTTTAATGCTTGGCCATGATGTTATCGATATGGGAAGCAAGGACCCAATTTACGCAAATACAGCATTTCGGGTCGCGGAATATGTTGTGGCTGGGTGCGCAGATCGCGGGATACTTATATGCGGAACAGGTATAGGAATGAGTATCGCTGCCAACAAAGTACAAGGCGCATACGCGGCTCTAATCTCGGATATATATTCTGCTGTCAGAGCCTGCAAAAGCAATAACGCAAATATCGCATGCTTCGGTGCCTTTACGATAGGAGAAAAACTCGTGTCAGAACTGGTAAAAGTCTGGCTGGATGCCCGGTACGTAAGCGGCACGTCTTCAGAGGCCAAATTTCAGTGTATTAAGGATTACGAAGCTGCAAAGTAAAGAAGGCAGTTATTATGTCGGGAGGCATCGGCATATATAAAAAGCAATGCCGCCCGGGGATTTTGTAGCAAATATCAACACGGCCAACCAATATGGCCGGCAAACAGCTAGGATTTCTGACATAATAACCTGATTAATTTTCGGTGAACCCTTAGGGGATATATTTACCAGCATTGAAAGTGGATCTAAAATCGGGCAGAT
>JAQTSP010000068.1 GCA_028711205.1 Eubacteriales bacterium
CGTTTAATAACGGGGGTAGTCGCCCAGCTGGGGAAAGCTGCATTTGCAGCCGCAATAGCTTCTTCGACTTCTTTCGATGTACAACAAGGCGCCTCTGCCTGGATCTCACCCGTGCTCGGATTATAGACAGGCATGTATTTTTCTGTCCTGGAATCTTTCCATTGTCCATTGGCATAGTATTTCAGCCTTTTTACTTTGTTCATTTTCAGCATAACCTTTCAATTTTTTATTTATTGGCGGAGTGTATTATAGATTTTCCTTCTAATACATTAACCGCGTTAATAGACCCATCTTATGTTTATACCCCAGAAGTTGATAATGCCTTGATGTATTTGCGTATTCAGTATTCCGTATACATATTTTTTGGGTATAATTTTACCTTTGTTGTTTCATACCTTATTACATCTCTCTCTTTTGTCACAGATATATTAGGTGGACTCCTCTGATAGCTTTAGCATGAAGTTGTTTTTTATAATGATCTTCGCAAGCTCAAGATGCTTCTCGACAAGATCGATGGCTGTACCTATATCCCTGTCCCCGACTGCCCTAACTATCTTCTTATGGATTTCGTTTGTATCTTTGAGATCCGTTAAATTATAATAAGGACCGGAGTTTATGAGAAAACGATAAACGTTCATCTGGTCGCTTACTTGGGTATAAAATTTAGTTAATAGGGGGTTTTTTGCCAGTTTTATGAGCGTCTCATGGAATCTGTTATCAACATCGACTGCACTCTCCTTCGTCACCGGCTCAGCGTCAAACCCGTCAAGAACATTAAAAAGCTCTTTAATATTATCCTCGGAATAGTCCGTAATAAGCTTTTTTATCGCGTAGTTCTCGCACATTATACGCATATCATAATAGATAGCAAAGTCCTCAAGGCCCATTTCGTTTACATAATATCTTCCTATGCTGGTGCTCTTGACCAGTCCCTCGCTTGTCAGCCGCATGATTGCATCCCGTACCGGCGTGCGGCTCACCCCCAACATCTCTGCAAGCTTACCGTCTATAAGGCGTTCTCCTGGCTTCAGCTCATTATTCATCACAGCACTCTTAAGCCGTTCATAAGCCTTGTCGTTCAGATTTTCAGCTATAAGCTGCATATTTTTATTCTTGTTCATACGTACCTCTTCACTTAATGAGTTGTATTGCTTACCCTGTCCTTAAAGACGTATCCGGCGAATATATCTTTTCGGTTAAGTATCATTATGGATGATCCGATACTACCGCCTTTCACATACATTTTATATTATCACATAACCACTTATTCCCACAAGCTGCTGGTCAGATATATGACGCTCTC
The DNA here is from genome assembly GCA_028711205.1 of Eubacteriales bacterium. Taxonomy (GTDB): domain Bacteria; phylum Bacillota; class Clostridia; order Christensenellales; family SZUA-584; genus JAQTSP01. The sequence goes on from JAQTSP010000068.1 coordinate 1,304, forward strand.
ATATTCTCCATGGAGTATCACATTTCCCACCCATCGGTTAAAAAGTGACTATCCTATGAACAGTCCTCCGTTGATGTCCACGACCGCACCGGTCATAAAGTCTCCGTACTCGGACGCGATAAATACCGCAAGCTCAGCAATATCCTTGGCTCTTGCCATTTTTTTAAGCGGTATAGAGCTCAATATATGCTTAAATGTTGTCTCATCATGGGTTCTCATCATTTCTGTATCCGTTGGCCCAGGCGCTATACAATTACAGGAAATCCCATAAGGAGCCAACCTTCTTGCAAGTCCGCGAGTTAAACCTATGACGCCGGATTTTGATGAAGAATATGCAAGTCCTGTTGCGAGTCCCCCATCTCTGCCAGCGTTGCTGGATATGGTTACTATCCTCCCTGTTCCGCGCTCCTTCATATAAGGTATAACCGCCTGGCAGCATAGAAAAGTACCCTTCATATTTACACTGAAAACCCTGTCCCACTCCTCCTCGGAAATCTCCTCCAGAGGTGTATCCTGTAATATGCCGGCACAGGTGATTAATACATCGATCCTTCCGAATCCTCTTATAACCTTGTCAACTGCGGCTTTCACACTGGCAGCGCTGGTAACATCCGCGAATAATCCCATGACATCTGAATAGCATGCTTTCAGGACAGCCTCCTCAGCGGCAAGGCATTCTTCATCTATATCCAAAAAAGCAACCGCTGCGCCATTTTCTAAAAAACTTTTTACCAGCGCTTTACCCATTCCTCCGGTTCCACCCGTAATAACGACCACTCTTTTTTCTAAACTCATATTTTACCTTTTATTATATCATAATGCCAGATTCGGAACAATGCTAACCAGGTATATATAACAGGTATATATACCTGCAAAACAGTTTTACCAGTTATTACATTCGAGCAGGGCGTTCCTCACATCATCCACAAATTTAGCAGACTCATCACCATCCAGAATACGATGATCATAGGTCAATGTCATTACCATCATGGGCGCTATGCCTATCGTCCCATTTTTCACGATTGCCTCGTCGCGTACTTGCCCGGTAGCCAGTATCCCTGTCTCCGGCGGATTGGGTATCGCCTCAGCCGACTGCACCTTCATCATGCCGAGATTGGATAGCGTGAATGTACCTTCTGTTGCCTGCCCCATAGTAAGCGTACCGTTTTTTGCCGCCTCCGCCAGCGTCCTTGCCTCGCTGTCTATTTCCACAGCGGTTTTCCTGTCCGCGTCCTTTATGACCGGCACCATAAGCCCCCTGTCTGTCGCGACGGCGAATCCGACGTTTATATGCTTTTTAAGTGCTATCGCGTGATTACTCGTCATCTGCGAATTCATACGCGGGTTCTTTTTAAGCGCTCGAGCTATTGCCATTATGATAAGAACATTGAACGTCATATCCTTGCCTTTCGCCTTATAGCGATTCTTCAGCGCTTTTGCCTCACTCATATCCACATCCATGCGAATAGTAGCCCAAGCGATACTGTGCTGGGATTCAAACAGCCTCCTGCCTATCGTCCGCCTAGTGAGCGTCATCTCTTCAATCTCATCTTCTCCGCTGTCTTGCTCAGCCCTAGGGTACGCCGGTACATTCTTTCCGTCTGCCATGCTGGGGCCTTTTATTTCATCAATATCGACTCCTTTTCCCTTTGCAATTACCGGCACTGGCATTACTACGGTTGTATCCGTCTTCCCGTTAAGGTATGATGTGTTCTCGCCTTCTTCGCTTATTATCGCAATAACCTCTGTTATTGGAACCACATCCCCTTCCGGGTGTATTATCTTTAAGATGGTCCCCGTCGCAGGTGCGTCTATGGTGATCGTAAGCTTGTCCGTTTCCATCTCAAACAGCGGCTCACCTTCCATACATCTTTCCCCTTCTTTTAGAAACCACTTAATAATAGTACCCTCGTCCATTTGCAAACCTTGTTTGGGCATAATTACGTCAAACGCCATATTTATCCTCTCCTATATTCTCTCAAATCCGCAAGCATATTAAGCATACAAAGACTGGGGTGTACCGTGCTTACATCACTTTTAAAATACCTTCTTCAATCTCTTTATCCTGCGGCACCACAGCATTCTCTAAATCCAGGTTAAACGGTAAGCACTGATGCTTTGAACATACCCTTACAACCGGTGCCTTAAGATACGAGAACCCCTCCTCAGCTGCTATGGCAGCGATCTCTGCTCCAACGCCCATAGGCTTCCACGCTTCATGCACGATTATCAGCTTACCCGTCTTTTTCAGTGAATTGAGCAGCGTTTTCTTATCAAAAGGAACCATCGTTCGTGGGTCTATTACCTCACAGGATATACCTCGTTCCTTTTCGAGCCTGTCCGCAACCTTTACGCATCGCTGCACATAAGTAAAGTTCGTATATATTGTAACATCTGTACCCTCACGGACTATTTTCGCACTGCCAAAGGGGATCATAAATTCCGAATCGTCCGGGACCTCACTCTTTGTGGCATACAGCGCCTTATGCTCTAAAAAAACGACTGGATCTAGCGAGCGTATTGCAGAGCGCAGGAGTCCCGCCGCATCAGCAGGATTCGAGGGAATGCATACCTTCAATCCCGGCACATGGCAGAACATGGACTCAAAAGATTGGGAATGATTGGGGCCATTCGCCCTGCCTATGCCCTGCTGCATACGAAATACCATGGGGACATAGTGCTGTTCCCCAAACATATACCGTGCCTTCGCTGCGGTATTCAAAAGTTGATCGAAAGCCAGCAGCGAAAAATCCACATACATCAACTCAACTATGGGTCGTTTTCCCATATACGCTGCGCCTATGGCTGCGCCCACTATACTGCATTCACTCATAGGGGTATCAACAACCCTCTCGGCACCAAACTCATTGTAAAGCCCCCGGGTACAACCAAAAATACCGCCTTGCAATCCTACATCCTCACCCATTACAAACACATTCGGATACAATCTCATTTCCTGCGCTATGCAGTCTCTTATTGCATTTGCGTATGTTTTTATTGCCATTGCCAACCGCTCCCTTCATACCTGTCAGCAAATACACCAAACTCCACCTGCGCCGTATCTTCCACCGGGCTTTCCTCCGCAAAGGCGATCGCATCTTCTATCTCTTTATCAGCTGATCGAGCAATAGTATCAAGTTCATCACGTGTAGCCAAACCGCTCTCTATTAGCTTGTTTTCGAGCCGTTTTATAGGACATCTTTCTATCCAGCACTGCACGTCCTCCCGTGAGCGGTACACCTCCGGATCGCCCAGCCAGTGGCCTTTCCATCTATAGGTCTTTGCCTCAATAAGCGTCGGACCCCCACCCGTCCTCGCCCTCTCAATTGCTTCTGACACAGTCTCATAAACTTCTGTCACGTCGTTTCCATCCACGCATATACCCGGAATTCCGTAAGATGTCGCTCTGTTTGCTATACTACCGCCCGCTGTAGCTTTTTCAAAGGAGACCGATATCGCAAATCCATTGTTCTCACAAAGATACACGATGGGGAGCTTCCATATTGCCGCCATGTTAAGACTTTCATGAAAATTACCTTCGTTATTCGCCCCGTCTCCGAGAAATACCAATATAATACTATCTGATTTATCCATTTTCAGTGCTATACCCACGCCTACCGAATTACACATCGAACCGCCGATTATAGCGCATACTCCGAGGTTTCTGTGCTTCATATCAGATATATGAACCGTTCCTCCCCGTCCCTTGCAACAACCGGTTGCCTTTCCCATAAGCTCTGCCATTACCGGGGCAGCTCCTGTACCTTTGCAAATCGACTGCCCATGGCCTCTATGGGAGGGAATGATCCAGTCGCTGTCGCGTAACGCTGCAATTCCAGCCGCGGTACATGCCTCTTGCCCGATTCCAATATGAACTGAACCTCTAAGCTTATTGGATTCGAAAAGTCTCGTTACTGCTTCTTCAAATTTTCGGGTTCGGTGCATATACGAATACATCTGCAAATATTTTTCTTTGCCTATCATATTCCAGCCTCCTTCTTTTGCATTTATTAGTATATGACTATACTCGTTTTTAGTATTCTGTATTCTGTGCATCGTATACAGCTTATTTGCTATTAGTATATATGCTTTAATTAATAAACGCAACCCTTTTTTAAATTTTATTACTTTTGCATTTTAATAGATCTGAGGGCGGGAAAAATATATTATTTCCCATATAGAACCACTACCCTCGCCCCAGAGGTCATTAATCACCACGTATCCCCTGCTTGAACTCGCCTCTATGATCTTCCCATCTCCAATATAAATCGCAACATGATGGATCTCCTTGTACCTCCCACAATCACATCCGTTCTTTCGCCAAAAGATAACATCTCCCGGCCTCAGTTGCTCTTTAGATATTAGCATATCATTATTCACACAATACCGTGCCTGTTCAGCCGCTGTCGCTGCTGTATATGATGTAACACCCGCCTGATTATATGCCCATCTAACCAGATAGCTGCAATCAACATAGCTACCCGTTCCACGCAACTCCTTCGAATACGGGTCGCCTAAGCGGGTCAATGCATAGCGGACAATATCTCCACCCACATCATTGGGAAGACTGTTTTGTATCTCCTCCAGTTCCTGTGCTGTCAAGCCGCCGTAGCGATCTATCCCAATAAGCGCAATAAACATATGATGATACTCCGGAACCATCAATTCTTCCAACATCTCATTCTGTTCTTCTGTAAACCCATATCTCTCTGCGGCATCCATATAATCCTCAGATGATATAACGGCATGCACTATCGTCTTCTCGCCTGTCTCCGCATCTTCGTCATCGGGGTCTGTCTCCTCTATTGTTTCGATTCTTATCGAAACCGTGTTCATTTCCCAATAGAGATTTTTTAGGATTTGCTTCTTCTCTTCTGTTACAGTAGCCACCTCCATTGGTTCCGATTCACCCATGGTGGTCTTTATGGCATAGATACCCAGAACATCCACCCAATTGTTCACACTATCGCTGTCGCCATCAATACCGTTATCATATACCACCGTGACGTTCTCATATCCAGCCAAAGCATTGTTAATCTGCTGATCCACGTAGATGCTATAGCCTCCGCTTATCTCCGCAACCGCCTGAGACATCGGTATCGTATTTACATCACCATCATCCTCGTTGGAATAAAACAGCCCAAACGCCGAATTCACGATGAACAGAATCGCTCCTACAACAATTATAATCACGATCACAATCCAGCCACCAGTCGCAATCGCCGCAACAAGTGATTTAATCGCTGCCGCCGTAGCCTTTACAGCCACTATCGTTGCTTTAACCAGCACCTTGATAGCCGTAACCGTAGCCTTGATAGCCGCTCGCACCGTACGTACCGATGCCTTCGCAGTTGCTTTCGTCGTTTTCGCAGCAGTCTTTGCCACTCTCGCGCTCGTTTTTATCGTCCGCCCGGTCGCCTTCACGGTATACTTAGCTGACTTTACGCTCTTATCAACCGTTTTGATCGTACCCTTTTGGGCATTCTGCCGAAACCGTTTTTTAACCTCATTCTTACCCCGATTGACAATCTGCTGCGAACGCTTTCTGATTTCAACGGCACCCTTCTGTGCCGCGTCCGATGCCTTATCAGCAACCTTATCGGCAGCATAGTTCTCAGGCCTTCCCTGCATATCCCGCGTATCCAGTTCCTTCGCCTTATCCCGCACATTCTCCAAAACGTTCTTCGTATTTTGTGGCAGTCTCGAAACCTTATCCATAACCTTCGGCTTATTCGAGGCCTGTTTCATTCGGATTTCTTTCATATTCAACTCCCTTTCCGGCAAACAGTAAAAGCCGGAAAGAAATCATCTCCCCGGCTTTGCCTCCAGCCTTATTTCGTCAACCTCTTTATTTCATCCGGCTTGGTAGTCATGTGCCTGTACAGTTCAGTGTCCTTCGGGAACTTATCCGTAAAAGGAACGATAGATGCCATGCATTTGAGCAATCCCTGCCCGGCCTCCGCGTTGGTGATATACGACAGTTGCGTCTCGGAGATATTGAGCAGCTTCGCCAGTTCCATTCGATCCGTCGGTGCCTGGTTGAGCATGACGATAAACTCGGAGTTGGCGAGCATCGTACGCGCTGTAACGGATTTCAGGCAATCCTCTACGTTCTGGGTAATGCCTGTCGCCAGCGCGCCGTCCTTTCTGAACTGCTTCCACGACTCGGACAGAAAACTGCTCGAAAGCTCGTTGCCAAAGAAGATATGCATCTCATCGATAAACACATGCGTCCGTTTGCCCTTCTCCCGGTTCTGCGCCACGCGGTTGCGGATCGCGTCAAGCATCACCAGCATGCCCACGGTTTTCAGCTGCTTGCCGAGGTCGCGTATACCGAATGCAACCAAGCGGTTGTCCACATCTACATTCGTCTGGTGCGCGAAGACGTTCAGGTTGCCGTTGGCCACCATCTCAAGCGCGAGCGCGATCTCCTTCGCCTGCGGCTCCGGTTGCCCGCTCAACTCCTGATAGAGATCCTTCAGCGTCGGTGGTTCCAGCGTATACCCGCTTTTCAGATATTTTCGGTATACGTTGGTCATGCACCGGTCAATGATCGATTTCTCCATTGCGCCAAGCTTACCCGTTCCGACCAGCTGCTCGCAAAACGAAAGTACGAATTCGCTCTTGGATATCAGCGGATTGTCGGCGGCGCTGTAACCCGCCGACATATCCATCGCGTTGATATGATGCCTGGACGATTCGGATATCTCGATCACCGTCCCACCAAGGCCTTTAATCAGCGGTGCGTATTCGTTCTGCGGGTCGGCAATGATGATCTCATCATCCGTGGAGAGCATCAGGCTGGCAATCTCCCGTTTCGCCACAAACGATTTGCCGCTGCCGCTTACACCGAGAATGAATCCGTTACCGTTCAGCAGCAGTCCTCTATTGACAATGATCAGGTTCTTGGAAATGGCATTCTGCCCGTAATAGATACCTCCCGTATCCATGATCTCCTGCGTTCGGAAGGGCATCAACACCGCAACGGCCTCGGTGGTCATGGTGCGCAGTACATCAATACGCCGTTGCCCGTAAGGGAGAACGGTGTTCAGGCCGTCGTACTGCTGCCATTTCAGCGTAGACATCTGGCACATATGCTTCTTTACTACGGAAAGGATACTCTCCGTATCGGAGTCAAGCTGTTCTTTCGTATCGGTGATATGAACGAGTGTAACAACGACGAACATCATGCGTTGATCCCGGCTGGTCAAATCGTCGATATACTCCTTCGTTTCCTTGCGCTGCTGCTCGATATCATATGGCAACACCGCGGAAAAGTTGTTACTCTGGTTCTGCTTTCTTTGCCAATTCGCTGCGTTCGTCTCAACCCCTAGCATCGTGTTCTGCGCGAGCTTGACGGCCTCGTCGGTAGGCACAGGCAGTATGTCGATGGACAGCATCATGTTCCGGTTATGCTCCATGAGTTCCGTGATAAACGTATCCTTGATATATGAAGCATACTCACGCAAGTATAAAACCCTTGCGTACCGGTTGTCCATCCGAAAGCAGTCTTTCTCAAACTCGATACTGTCAGGGCAGATGTAATCTCGTATGTCATGTCCCCTCTGTAGTGTATCTTTGAGGTTGAAGTGATAGCTGGTTTCCTCACCGATCCTGAAGAAGTCGTGGAAGATACGCAGCCTCTCTCCGGCGTCCAGCTCCACGGCACGCGAGGAAAGCTGCGCCAGTCTCGACGATATCTCATTGTGGATACGGTTGAAATATACCCTCGCTTCTTCAATATTCTTCTTCCGCACACTCACGGTGATGTACTTCTCCTGGACGATGCTGTTGTGGCCCCCGGTTGCCTTGTCCATCAGCATCGCGTTGTACTCCTTCCGGAACCGGTCCAGGCTGTCGCCCTTCTCCCTGATGAGAATGGCGTTTTCAAAGTCCGCCCTGTTGAGACGTCGGTTGTTGATCGTAATCTTTGTCGTCGCGCCTACGTCAAGGGAGTTCAGCAGATCGGAATAAACTAGAAACATTGCCGTCTTGTCCTCCGTGGAAGCAACGCTGTAGTTGATATCGTCAAACCGCCAGCACTTCGAATACTTATCTCCCACCTGAAATATACCGTCCGGCCAGACATGCCTCACCGGTATGGTTTGTTGGACACTCTGCGGTACGGTGAACCGTACCTTATCCTGTTTCAGCAGCCTTTGGAAAAACAGCATCTATCTATCCCCTTTCAGTATTGTTTTTGCGTACAGGTTTTCCGCCTTATAGACCAGCTTTTTCGGCATGAGTAACTCCGACTTGACCCATGCTGCCACGAGCTGCTCCGCTCTCATACCGTGGTAACGGATGAAGCCTAAAGCGGCGAACGGCGCGGCTCCCAGTATGCATAGCCAACTGACCGTCTCCGTCCCCACATACTTCTGCAGTCCGAAATACAGCAGCACGGCTATTCCTACCGCCAGAATCGAAAATATGAGCTGGCGTATAGACAGTCCGAAGAATATGGCCTCGGTATAATCCCGTATCTCCTTGGGTATCTTGATCTCCATGAAAATCACCTCCATAAAAATAGCGCCATAAGCGCCTATCTTGATTGCCCTCTGTCCCTTTGCTTCTGCAGTCTGTTGAGAAGCGCATCCACCTTACGGCTTTGTTTTAATATTTCCTCGTTCTCCAAAACCGGCCTGTTGTTCTCCATCGCTTCATTGATCATGCTGCTCAGCTTTTGGCGTTCCCTCTCCAACTCTTCTTTTAAGTTCTTTTCATTCATAATGACCTCCGTATTTTGTCGATCGACAGACTTTCCTTTTTTGTCTGCGTCGTAAATAATGGGAGCAGAAAGTAAACAGGAGGTTAGCCATATGCCATATGTCCCGCTATTCATACTCTTACTCATGATCGTAGTGAATGTGATATTCCGGTTTGCATCCTTATTCCGGCTCACCGTCCCGGTTCTGTATGCCATCGTTGTCCCGGTATTCTTCCCGGACTGGCTTCACGAGAACGAAACGCTCGCAACAGTAATCTGGTTTGCGCTGATCGGTATGGTCATTTTCAGCTGGATCGTCACGATCCGTAAGAAAATCCGGAGCAGGCAAAACCAACTAGACAGCGCGCAAGACTAGAGCCCCAACATCTCACGCACGACCCGGTCGGACATCTTCACCGCGCCGGTCAGCACCAACAAGTTAAAGATGAGTTCCGCCACATAAGTCCATACCATGCTGACAGCACTCGCATCCTCCGCGATCTCGGGCGGCGACGCCGCGAACACGCTGAATATGATACAGGCAAGCACGATGATCGCGCCTTCCAGACAGACAGCCGCATAGCTTTTCAGAAAGCTTTTGCCGATGCTCTGACTCGGCTCTCCCGCAAAAGAGGCCAGCGGAATGGGCGCGCTGGCCGTA
>JAQTSP010000069.1 GCA_028711205.1 Eubacteriales bacterium
TTCTTGACCTGGTCAAGCTCTCTTATGTCAGCAACAGCATATATCGCCTTCCCACCGTTTTTATTAATGATATCAGCCGTCTCTTTAGCATAGTCCTCGCGTATATCCACAGCGACTACCTTCGCGCCCTCTTTTGCGAACAACTCAGCAGTCGTCCTGCCGAAGCCGGGACCGGCGCCGCTTATCACAGTAATTTTACCATCTAATCTACCCATGATATTATTCCTTTCGATTCTTATTGAATAATCCGGCGTTTAACCGCGTTTTTTCAGTTCGTGTACGCCACTCGCGTTGATCGTACCACAGTCCACCTTAATATCCATCGCCGTCACCGAAGATGACTCATCCGAGGCGAGATACACAGCGGCATACGCCACATCGATAGGCTCGACTAACCGATATATCGGGCTGTATTTCTTTGTGACTTCTATAAAAGCTCGTCCGCCTTCTGTCTTTTCCATCTCATGGAACGCTTCCGTCATCGCCATGTACGGCGAAATACTGTTGCAGCGCACATTGTAGCGTCCAAGTTCGTTAGCAACACTCGTTGTCATGCAGGCTATTGCTCCTTTTGTGGGGGCATACGCGCTGTCGGCTCCGTACCATGCCGCGCTCGATGCGGTAGCGATTATTGAGCCCTTACGCTTCATTACCATTACGGGTGCAGCACAGTGGATGCAATTCCAGGTACCAAATACATTCACTTCGAACACTCTCCTGACATTCTCGGGCGACATATGCGCAACGTCGTAGAACAGGTCACCAGGAATACCAGCGTTACAATACAGCACATCGAGCGCACCATATGTGTCCACGGCAAAGTCGACCATTGTCTGACATTCGTCAATGTTCCTAATGTCTACCTGAACAAACGAAGCCTCATTTCCCGCCTCTTTAATCTTGTTGACCGTTTTCTCGCCACCTTCACGGTTCATATCGGCAACAACTACCTTCGCGCCTTCTTTTGCAAAAAGCTCGGCAGTATCTCTTCCGAATCCTGAACCGGAACCGGTGATGATAGCGACCTTACCTTTTAATCTGTTCATTTCGGTTTTCCTCAATTCTTTTACTTGTTTATTGTCGTCTGTCCAACATTATCCGCTTTCAAAAGCGACCGAAAATATCGTCATGATACCCTCGCCGTTCCGATATCAAAATGGTATCTTCACGCCCATCTGATTTGAAAAATCTCGCAGCTGATCTACCAACTCGACAGGATACTCAATGCCGTTTTCGGTCTGCTCAGCTTCCTTGCGCGCTTCCGGCTCTCCAGGCACCATTATCTCTGAAACGCCATCCGCCTTCTGGGATGTCTTCATATCTGCGATGCCTTTGTCCACTCTCTTTTTGAACGCCTCGACGTCCATCAGAGCGCCTACGTTTATGACCTGTATCACATGCCCGATTTCCATCGGTCTACCAGCGCCAAACAACAGATCTCCCTGTTCTCTCGCCCAGGGACAATCCGGCAATGCCGCGCAAAGCAATGACGTGACAAAAGAAAGTCCGTATCCTTTATATCCGCACATGGGCTGTAACAGAAAAAATTCGTTTGGATCCGTCGTCGGTATGCCGTTTTTATCAAGTGCCCATGTGTCAGGAATGGAACTGCCGGTTATCCTTGCCAAATCAAGCTTTCCCGCCGCAACAACGCTGAGCGCCATGTCAAGCACGACCGGCGGATACTTGTATGCCGGAAAAGCATAGCTGAACGGATTGTTACCGATAAGAGGCTCCTTTCCGCCGCTGGGCGCCATCGTGTTCGCACCGCCCTGTGTGTAACATATGCCGATCATATCTTCTTTTACTGCTTTCATCGCGTAATATGCCGAGGCTCCGAAATGGTTGCTGCCTCTGACGAGAACGGTTGATGCCCCGTATGTGCGTGCTCTTTCAATTGCGACATTCGCTCCGTAGTTTGCCGCTACCTGCCCCATTGCATTGTTTGCTTCAACCATAACGAATGCCATTGCGTCATTTTTTATTTCGGGTTGAGCTGAAGCGCTGATATCGCCGCTCTTAAGCTTTTTCACATATGACCACATTCTTTGTACGCCATGTGAATAGACTCCCCGCAGATCAGCAGCCGTCTGCACTTTTGCAACTATCGCTGCATTTTCTGTCGACATGCCCGCCTTCTTATATATCTTATAAGACCAGTCCGTTACCTTTTCCTTGGAAACTCTTATGGTTTCACCGAATGAATAATCTCCCAAACCATACCTCCGTAATGTGCTTGTTATCGCTGTTTTTTGAAATTAATTCCAAAATCGACTGTATTAGGTACAATATTTTACCTGATTGTTTTTAAATGTTGTCTTATTATTTGTGATTCATGTCCATATTGTTGACATTATGTCGCGGTATTATGATATCACCTGCTCGATTTTTTGTCAATCACATTGAGCTTTATTTTCAACAATATCATCGATTTCAGTTTCAATTTTGTTCCGCAACATCTGTTTTTTACTTGTCATCAGCGTCTGCCCTCGAAACCTGCCCTTTTTCAGATTACAGAACCACATAACGTTTCCGATTCCCAGCCCGCCGATGATATTTCCTATCGTAACAGGCAGCAGGTTGTTCAGCAGATAATTACCCCACGTCAGCCTCATGATGTCTATCCCCGCCTCGGCGGCGAGCGTGGAGTATGCCGCATCCGTTACCGCGAACAACCCTGCGGATACATAATACATATCTGCGATGCAGTGATTGACGCCAAGTATAACAAAAAGCGCGACGGGCACGTAAGCACCAATAAATCTGCCGGTGACATCTTTTGCGCTCAGGCTGAACAGCACAGCCAGGCATACGAGCACGTTGCACAGTATCCCCTGAAACATGGTATTAAAAAACGGCATCGAACACTTCGCAAGCGCCGTTTTTATCGTGCTTACCGCAAGCGCTCCGCCTGATATTTCAAATTGCCCAAACTTTGCCAGGACGACGGCTACAATGATTGATCCGATGAAATTACCGATATATACCACGACTAAGTTTCTGAGCATTCCACCGGCCGTTATCCGCCCGTTAAGTACTCCAATCGACATCAGACAATTACCGGTGAAAAGCTCCGCCCCCGACAGTATTACCATGACCAGACCAAACGGAAATATCAGCCCACATACAAGGCGTATCATGCCACCGTCCGTCATAGCATACGTCGCCGTGTTGGTTGCCGCTCCCGCAAATGCTATCATCATCCCTGCCAACACGGCCAAGGCCGCCATGCGCCAAAAGCTGAGTTTACTCTTTTTTATGCTTGCCTCGGCATAATTCTCAACAGTCTGTACAGATGTAAACATATTCATAAATTGTCTCCTGATTATAATATCATCGGACCTCACATAACGCGTTTTTTGCGGCATAGTCAGTATTTTTTGTGAAACAACCGCTCACGACCGCGGACATATAGAGCGAGCCGGCCGCACACACAATGCCTTCGTCGCCGGCACACCTTATAACCTCCTCCACTCCCTGGCTTACAGTTTTGGCCGATACCGCATCTATGCCCGATTCTCTTATCATATTGGCCAGAATCGCCGCATCCATCGCGCGGGAGTTGTCCGGCGTCACTGTGACGGCTCCGGCCGCGATATAGCTGATGCATTTAATCATTTCTTCAATATCCTTATCTGCCATTACTCCGATGAGAAAGTACACCTTACGCCCGGGAAACAGCGTTTCCAGGCTCGTTACCACTGCTCTCATACCGTCTGGGTTGTGTGCACCATCCAAGATGAATATTGGCCTTTCACACATTAGCTGAAACCGGCCCGGCCAGTCCACCCGCCCGAGTCCTCTTTTCACTGCATCGTCGCTTATGTTCCAGCCGCGTTCCCGCAGCACATCAACCGTTTCCAACACTACAGCCGCGTTTTTGGGCTGATATACTCCCGGCATCGGCAAAAACAGGTCTCTGTATCCTTTGTACGAAAATTGCTGCCCCTTGGGTGTATATCTCTCTACCTCTAGTACCGGAAAATCGGGGGATACCAGCCTGGCGCTCATTTCTTCTGCCCGGCCACGTATTACAGCATCGGCATCTTTGTCTCCGCCGTATGATATGACGGTACAGCCCTGCTTAATCACGCCCGCCTTTGCGGAAGCTATCTTCCTAATGCTGTTGCCCAAATACTGCATGTGGTCGTAACCTATCGTTGTTATCACCACCGCATCAGGGTCAGTGATCACGTTGGTTGAATCGAGCTCGCCGCCTAACCCCGTTTCCAGCACAACAATGTCGCATTTCTCACGTGCAAAATATGCAAATCCGACCGCGGACACGAATTCAAACTCGGTTGGAAGGTCAGCCATCGTATCAGCACAACCGCGGACCTCGCTTATCAGCCCGGCCAACTTCGCATCCGATATGGATTCTCCGTTTATCCTGATGCGCTCATTGTATCGCGAAATGTACGGCGATGTATAAAGACCAACCTTGTATCCAGCCTCTTTCATGATACACGCCAGCATGGCACAGACTGAACCTTTGCCATTTGTTCCCGCTACGTGGATAAATTTAGGGACACGCTCCGGATGTCCCAGCTTTTCCATCAGCTCCCGCGTCCGCGAAAGTCCGGGGCGTATTCCCCTCCATCCTATATCGTGCATATAGCTTAGTGCCTCGGCGTAATTCATGTTACCGGCGCGCGCTTGTCCGTTTCCATGATTTTGCCGCCCAAACGCTTATACAGCGGGTATATCAGCGCCATCTCGACCGCCGCACTCAGCGCCACTATCGGCGCTCTCGAGACGAGCAGTGGGAGATACATCGTCCCGTATATCGTGCTCAGCGCGAATGTTGTGAAAAAGAGCGGCACTATGGTGTCAATTGTTAGCACCAAAAGCACCACTTTCCATAACTTGCATTTATTAAGCGCCAGTACTTTTGATATGACACCGGCGATTATGCCGATAAGTATCGGCCCAATCGTTATCAGCGGGTTAAATCCAACCCCCGAAAACAGAGTCGCGCCCAGTACATCTGCCGCACCCCCTACAAGTCCGCCCATCAGCGGACCCAGCCATATCCCTGCCAGCATTATTGGCAGGTTGCCAAAACTTATACGGATGCTCTCTGTCAGGTAGATACTCAACATTCTAGCAAGCACAATGGAGATAGCCGTAAGTATTCCCATCAATACCAACTTTTTTACCGTAATCTTCAACTTATCCTCCTCTCCGCTACTTTTCTGCACAAAGGAGGACGCTTATCCCACTTTTATTTACAGTAGCGGACGCAATTTTATGTCGTAAGGTCTTATGACCTTTCGTGCAGAGGCAACTTCCCATCCTTCTGCCACTTGACGCACAAAATTTACTCTACTATAATATTTAGTTTGACGTCAGCGTTCGGAAGATGTCAGTCTGACAATCCGAAACCTCCGTCGTGATTTATTACAACGCCGGTCATCTGTGTCGACGCGGATGACGCTAAAAACACAGCAAGTGCTCCCAGCTCTATTGGGTCGGCAAAACGATGCGTCGGTATCTCTCTGATCGCCCGTTCCTGCACACCCTCCGGCAATTGGTCGGATAGCTGTGTATTGGTATATCCGGGAGCAATGGCATTGACGCGTATATTGTATGGAGCAAACTCCACTGCAAGGCAGCGCGTAAGATGATCTACCGCTGCTTTTGCCGCATGATACATACTGGCGGGATGTGCTTTATTTGCCCTCTGCCCTGCCTTAGATGTTATGTTTATTATGCAGCCACCGCCTGCTTTACGCATGCGTTTGCCCACTTCGAATGTCATGCGCGCCGTACCGTTCATATCCGTATCCATCACCCTGTGCCACATGCTCATATCGTCATCCATATCTAGGAACTTGCAAACGCATCCTATTCCTGCATTGTTTACAAGCACATCCACTTTTTTGTATTCTTCGTATACGGCCTGTACCGCCGCACAAACACTGTCCTTTAATGAAATGTCGCCGATAAAAAGCTTATGCTCGCCGCCGTATTGTGACAGCTCCTCAACCGTTTGACGGGCACTTTCGCTGTTACGGCATATTATGGCGATGTTAGCACCGCTCTGCGCCATCGCCTCAGCGATACCCTTCCCAATCCCGCGATTTCCTCCGGTCACAATTACATTTTTTCCTGTCAAGTCGAATGCTTTTTCCATATTTGAGATGGGTTTGTTCATCACAATTCTCCACGTTTATCATTCATGCTAATTTTTGGCTTATATATATAACAAAAAAGTTATATTACAGATAGTTTGTTGAAGATGCCTGTCAGCGCATGATACGATTCCTCAAAAATCTCTTGCATATTTCTGTAAGTTTCGAAATTCGCACTGTTTGGCCGTTCCACCGATTCTTTTTCGATAAACAGATCGATAGTGGAATAATCTTTGAATATCCCCGCACCGATGCCTGCCATAACCGCCGCGCCGAGAGAACTCGATTCTTCGACGATATTCAACTTGACAATATCCATCTCGAAAATATCCGCCATAATCTGTCTCCATACTCTGCTCATGGCACTTCCGCCAATCACCGTTAGCTCGTTAAAATCGGCGCCGATCTCTTTGAAGCTCTTGATGATAAGGTTCAGGTTATAAACGGTCCCCTCCATCACCGCACGCAGCAGATTCGCGTGCTTATGTTCTCTTTCTATGCCCAGAAACACTCCCTTGGCATCCGGATTCCACCACGGACAGCGCTCTCCAAGCAGATACGGCAGGAACAGCAAGCCGTCGGAACCCGGGGCGACCGACGCTATCTGTTCGTTTATCAAATCGTAAACTGACATGCCGTCTTTCTGCGCCTGCAGTTTCTCCGCAGCACACAGTTCGTCACACATCCAAGAGTAGGAGAGTGAGAACGCTTGCATCGCCCCCACAACATGCATGGTGCCCGGCTCTGTCCCCGCCACATTGATGAGCTTGCGCCTGTCTTCGGGTTCATAGACATCTTTGCCGGTGTACTGTATCCACGAAGACGACCCCATGCAGCAGTATGCTGTTCCTGGACATGTGGCGTTCGCGCCGACGCTGGCACAGGCTCCGTCGCCACCGCCGCATACCACCGGTATCCCCGCAGGCAGCCCCATTTGTTCCGCCGCCGTCGCATTTACTCCACCCACTATGGAGGTGCTCTCAAGCAGCTCTGGAAACATGTCAAAATCCAGTCCCACCTTCTCGATGAGCTCGTCCGACCATTTTCGCGTCCAGATATCCATCCCCATGCCCAAGCCTGCAATGGAAGGGTCGGTTACGAACCTGCCCGTCATTTTATGGATAATATAATCTTTCGAATTTAATATCTTGTACGTGTTCACGTAAATTTGGGGCTGATTGTTCTTTACCCAAAGAAACTTGGCAAGCGAGTACACCGGACTGATCCTGTTCCCCGTTATCCTAAAGAACTCCTGCTCACTGATTTTCCTGCCAATCTCGGCGGCTTCGGCGACCGCCCGCTGATCCGCCCATATTATCGACGGGCGCAACGGCTCCCCGTTCTTGTCCACGCACAAGCACCCCATCGTGTTACCGCTGAACGACACCGCCGCGATCTCGGCCGAGGGAGCGGCCTTTGTTATCATCTTTGTCGTCTTGCAGATTGCGTCCCACCAATCGGCAGGATCCTGCTCCACCCAATTTCCGTTGAAAAAATTAGTCTTATATGGGTAAACAAAACTAACGATTAGTTCTCCCTGTTCGGAAAACAGCGTTGCTTTATTGCCCGATGTCCCCATGTCATGGGCAAGTAAATATTTCATTTCACTTCACCGAAATCGTCGTTATGCCGTCAGTTCACACACTCATCGAGCAGCGGCTGTATCCACTTTCTTCCTATCCCAAACCTGCTAACGCCGAGTTTTATCATCTCTTCAACAGTTTTGAGTTTGCGTATCCCGCCGGATGCCTTTATCCCTGCCACATCGCCCACACAGGCTTTTATTAGCTTGATATGCCCCAGTGTGGTGGGCAGATCAGATGTGCCGGTGCCCGTCTTCACGAAAGCCGCTCCGCTTTTCAGCACAGCTTCGCATACACGCTTTGTCTCGTCTTCAGTAAGTTTTGTAACTTCGATGATGATCTTTGCCGGTATACCGTCACAGACATCGACGAGCATTTTCAGTTCATTTTCTGCTTGAGAATATTTCCCCGATTTGATCCAGCCGATATTGTTGGTTATATCCATTTCTCTGCATCCGAGAGCGATGGAATCACGTATCTGTATCAGTTTGACTGTCGTGCTGTCCATTCCGGTAGGCCAACCCGCGCCACCCACTATAATTGTGTCGGTATTACCCGCCTCGTCCAGCAACCGCTTCGCGAAGCCTTGGTAGCACTGCGCCGCAGCGATACCTTTGAATCTGTACTTATTTGCCATTTCGACAAGCGCACGCACATCGGCTTCAGTCGACAGCGGGTTTACCTCGGTACCTTCTAGAATAGACGTTAGTTGTTTTCTTGTTATAACCATTTCTTTGCCTTTCAACAATAGAGTGCATCCATTGGCGCTATTTCTCGTCTTTTTAGATATTACCCTAGCAATACATACATGAGTGTTCCGCAAAAGCGGAACACTCATGTATGTTATTAAAAATCAGCTAACTAGTCAACATCTATATCGAAGTTCTCAACGACCTCTTCCTCGATCTGCCATGTTACGCCGTCTTCAAGGGTATCCGCAGTAACTGTCATCTGCGGCGTCTCAACGGAGAACTCGAATTCTTCACCATTTAGACACTGGTAGCATACTTCTATGGCGTTCTGACCGGAGGTGTACGGGTTGGTATCAACGCCTGCATAGCATTTACCTTCCTTAATCGCATCGACGATTTCTGTAGTAGCTTCGACCGTTGTGATCACGAAGCTGTCATTACCCTGCTCTTCCAATACCTGCATTGCAGCTATTGTGGGTGGATCACAGAATGCCCAGAAACCATTGGCTTCCGGATGTGCTGCCAAAACGCTCTCGAATGCCGACACTGCAACATCAACGGTAGCATCTTCTTCAATGTTGTAAACGATCTCAATGCCATCATACTGGGATATAGCATCCACAAACGCCTCGTATCTAATCGCAATAGCAGCCTCGGACAATGGACAGTATGTGATGATCTTACCTTCATAAGAGCCGTTCTTTTCCATCAGACCTTCTGCCATCGCTACGCCGCAAGCATACGAGAAATTGTAGTCATTACCGGGACGCTCCGCAAAGAGCAGCGAAGTATCGTCGATGGAAATATCAACGCACATGATCGGTATGCCCGCCTCGTTAGCCAGTTTGGCTGCCTTTGTCGCAACTGCATCATCCATTGCCTGCATGATGATCGCGACATAGTCCTGGAGTACTATTGACTCCATCTGATTGAGTTGCTCTTCAGATGAAAAGTCGATGGAATATACTGTCATGGTATCGCCTTCAGCAAGACCATCCTCGATACCTGTAAGTAGTAGCTTGTAGAACGTCTGCTCCATATTGATGACCTGCACAGCAAAATTATAGTTCTCGTCTGTCGCGGTCGTCTCTTCCATTGTCTCTGTGACTGTCACGTCAGTCTCAGCAGCCTGATCCATAGTATCTTCGTCCTGCGCACACCCGGCTGGCAGTGCCACTACCAAGCAAAGAATCAATGCAACAATTAAAGTCCTGATAAATCCCTTTTTCATAGCTTCCTCCTGTTTTATTTCTATTTTCAACATAACATTATCGTCCATGTTGAAAACTTATAAATCCGTTCAGATACCTTCTCTTTCACACTATATTTAGTTTGCAATAGTAGTCACTTGGCTATATCAATACTTATACTATGATTGATTATCTATATGTTATGTTATTATTATCAACATTTTTTAGTGTAATTCTTATTTCTCGTTTTGTCAACTATAATTTTTATGTTTTACATAATTGCATTTTTTATTTCCCCGACAGTCGTGGATCGTCCGTACAGGATGCCCGTAAAGAAACCTCCGCAGGCGCTCAGTGTCAATTATCAGTTTTCTTATGATGTTTTTCAAATTCAACGTAGAATAAATTAGGTACGTTGTAAAATGAATTGCCCAAGATAAAAAGAAAATGACCCATCAAGGTCACGGATCAGATACACTGAAGTTACTACACAAACAAAGCAACTGAGGTGGTCAAGATGGGTCAACAGCAGAATAACACAAAGAAAAGAATATGGAAACAGTTAAGTGAGCGAGAGCGGTATCAAATTGTGATTTTACTTCAAACGGGGTTAAGCCCGACTGAAGTAGGCAGGCAATTAGGACAAGATCGGCGGACAATCGAGCGAGAAATTGCGAAAGGAAGCGTCTTGCAGGTAGATAGTGAGTGGCGGGAGAGATATCAATACGGCGCAGATACAGGACAAAGAATAAAAAGAGAGCGGGATACAAACAAAGGACGACCGCTTAAGATTGGGCATGACCACAGGCTGGCGGAATACATTGAGGAAAAGATTGGAGAAGAGAAGTATTCGCCGGATGCCGTGATTGGAGAGATAAAAGCAAAAAGGACTGCAGTTTGAAGTCAGCATATGTACAAAGACGGTTTACAACTATATTGATGTTGATGTCTTTTTGAATATCGCCAACAAAGATTTACCGGTAAAGAGGGATGGGAAGAAGCGAAAACGCCGAAAAACAGGGGTAATCGCGCTGAATAACCTTAAAGGACACAGTATA
>JAQTSP010000260.1 GCA_028711205.1 Eubacteriales bacterium
TGACGATGGTCGGGCTTGATATGGTCTACAGAAAGAACGCGAAAAAAGTCAACATACGGAAGGAAAATGAACAGTGATGAAAAATGTGAATATTGCGCTTATCGGGCTCGGGACGGTGGGTTCGGGCGTATACAAAACCATCGCCATGCAAAAGAGCAATATTGAACACAAAGAAGGGCTTATCCTGAACCTGAAAAAGGTGCTGGCGCTTGAGTATACGATCGATATCCCCGAAGCGCTTAAGGCCAAGGATTTTGAGCATGACATCATAGAAGATAAAAGCATCGATATCGTGATCGAGCTGATCGGCGGCGTCCATCCGGCAAAGGAGTTCATACTGGCGGCGCTTGGCGCGGGCAAAACGGTGGTGACCGCGAATAAAGAGCTGATGGCCAGACACTGGCCCGAGCTGAACGCGGCCGCCAAAAAAAACGGCGCGGGGCTTTACTTTGAGGCGAGCGTCGGCGGCGGCATCCCCATTATACGCACGATATGGGACAGCCTTCAGGCAAACGAGATCACGTCCGTGATGGGCATCATCAACGGCACGACAAACTATATACTGACCCGAATGGAGGAAGAAAAAGAAAGCTTTGAGAGCGTGCTGGGCGAGGCGCAGCGGCTTGGCATGGCGGAGGCCAATCCAAAAAGCGATTTGGAAGGCCTTGACGCGATGTACAAGCTTTCCATATTGTCGTCGATGGCGTTTCACGCGCGCGTGCCGATCGAGTATATATACTGCGAAGGTATCACCGGCATCACGCAGGAGGATATCGCCTACGGGCAGGAGCTTGGCTATACGCTGAAGCTTCTGGCGATCGGCAAAAAGAGCGGCAACACGATTGAGGCAAGGGTTCATCCGACGATGATCCCCGTGACGCATCCGCTGGCGTCCGTCAGGGGCGCGTTCAACGCGGTGTTCCTGCACGGCAATATTGTCGGCGACATCATGCTGTACGGCCGGGGCGCGGGCGATATGCAGACAGCAAGCGCGGTCGTATCGGATGTGATATATGCGGCAGGCAGAGAGAAGCACAGGTATACGACTTTTTACAACGAGGATAAGGTCAGCGCAGAGCTTTCGTTTGAAAACAACTGGGAGAGCGAGTTTTTCCTGCGCATCATCGCGCAGGATTCGCCGGGCGTGCTTGCCAAGATCGCAAGCGTGTTTGGCAGTCACAACGTGAGCATCGCGTCGGTCATGCAGAAAGGCCAGAGCAAAGACAGCGTTCCGCTGATTTTTATTACGCATAAAGCCAAAGAGATTTCCGTCAAGCGCGCCGTCGACGACATCAAGTATATTCCGGAAGTGCTGGGCGTCGCGAACATCATACGCGTGGAAAATTAGCGTATTAAGGAGAAAAAAATGATTATCAAGAGTGAAGAGATGCAGAGCAAGCCGCGGGAAGGCCTGCGCGGCGGCAGCGGAACCACGGGTTTCCTGCATATCGTGCCGGCGGAAGCGCTGCCCGGAAAAGTGCGGTTGTTTTCGTTAATAAGCCTCGAGAAGGGATGCAGTGTCGGCGACCATAAGCACGAGGGAGAGACAGAGGTCTATTACGTGCTTGAAGGCGAAGGTGTGCTGAATGACAACGGCACCATAAGGCCTTTTAGAAAGGGCGACTGCAACGTCTGCGGCGGCGGCGAGGCCCACGGCGTGATGAACGAAAAAGATGAGACGTTGAAGATGATCGCAGTCATCGTATTAGATTAGAACTGACAGGAGAAGAGGCATGCTGATCCGGAGCAGCGGGATGCAGAAAACGCAAAGGGAACGGCTTCGCGGCGGTGACGGCACGATTGACTTTTTGCATATCGTTCCGGCGGAGGAACTGCCGTCAAAGCTGCGCGTTTGCGCCGTGATCGATCTGAAAAAAGGCTGCGGTATTGGAGAGCACACGCATCAGGGCGATACGGAAATCTATTACGTGCTTGAGGGCGAAGGCGTGCTGTGTGACAACGGCGCCGTAAGGCCTTTTAGAAAGGGCGACTGCAACGTCTGCGGCAGCGGCGGATCTCACGCGGTGTATAACGAAAAAGACGAGACGCTGAAAATATTTGAAGTCATTGTATTCGAATAATATGAAGATATCCGATAGAGCCTTGATTTTCGGGGCTCTTTTTTTGCGGCGTCGCCCCTGCTGTTTTTTTTTGTGATTAGAAGTTTTCTTTTAAGATGTTATCGATGCGCTGCCTGGCTTCTTTTAACGCAGATTCCGTTTCGCCTAAAGACAGCGAATGATAATCGCCCTTATAGACGGCGTGCCAAAGGCGCAGATGAAGTTTGTTCAAACCGTTTATTGTATCGCCCAAGCTGTTTTTCAATATGGAATACATGGCTTTTTCGTGCCTGGCCGCCGGCTTTTTTCTATCAAAGCACATGTCACCAACCATGTCGGCAATCAGCTGTTTTGTTTTTTCGTCTGTCATGGCTATACCTCTATGATATCTCCCGAATGCATTTTTTTGACGCGTGCCAATAGCTCAAGCTTTTCAAGCGGTTTTTCACCGGTGCAATGGCCCGTATAGATGTTTTTGATCTTATTGCTTTTTAGATATTTTGCGATTGCGCGCATCTCGGCATAGGGTTCTTTTTTTCTTCGAAAGCCATAACACCGGATACCGTTAAGATGGAACCCGCCGATCACACCGGAAACGCCGCCGAATTTTTCGGCTGCCGTCATCAGTATGTTGATGATGCCGTGATGAGAACAGC
>JAQTSP010000261.1 GCA_028711205.1 Eubacteriales bacterium
GCTTTTTTGCCGCGCGCTCAACAGCCGCCGAGCACGCCGCGCATGTCATACCTTCCACCGCAATATCAAGCTTTTTACCGGCGCTTTTCGGTTCGGCAAGCCCGTAGCCTGCGTCTTCCACAGCTTGTTTTAAGTCCGCGAACAAGACCGCGTTCTCATCGTAGCGCACCGTCATTTTCTCTGTCGCGATATTGACATCACACCATTCGACGCCGCCAAGCTTCGCCACCGCCTTTTGCACATGCGCGGCACACGCGGCACATGTCATACCCGTAACGCCAAAACTTTTTTCTGTCATACTATGCCTTTCATTTATCAATCCGACTGATTCGCAATAAACTCATTTCAGGCCGTAGCCTGCGTCTTCCACGGCTTTTTTTATGTCATTAAATCCAAGCATGTTCTCATCAAATCGCACATTCATTTCTTCCGATTCAAGGTCAACATCGCAAATATCCACACCTTTCAAATCTTTTACCGCACTTTTCACATGCGTAACACACGAAGCGCAGCCCATGCCCATGACATGATAAGTCTTATCAACCATACCGGCACCTCCTCATAATTGTTAATTCGCTTGTGTTATTTTAAACGATGACCTTATTTTTTATTATCTTATTTTACCATGAATCTCTCATGTTGTCTGTGCCTTAGTCTCAATCGATAAGATGAAAGAATGATTCGTATTGCTAGCCACTATATATTGTTTTCCGGGGAAAACATGCTATAATTAAAATAAATATTGTCTCGCGGGAGGCTCATATGGCAAAATTATTTTTACGGTACGCGGTAATGAATGCGGGCAAATCCACGCAGCTTTTGCAGATCGCTTATGATTATGAGAAGCACAACGGGCTGAGCATACTGTGTTTGAAGCCCTGTATCGACTCCAAAGCCAATCAATATATCATCAGCCGCTTAGAAAACGGCGTGATCAAACGCAAAGCCGATTTTTTGACGCAGCCGGATAACGGCTGGCTCTACGAGCGGATATATAATGAGCAGGAAGCAGCGCAGAAAAAGGGAAAGCCGATATCCCTTATACTCATCGACGAAGCACAGTTCCTGAGCAAAGAGAACGTATGGGATCTCGCCCGCGTCGTCACATATCTCAACATCCCTGTCATATGCTTTGCGCTCAAAGTTGACGCCTTCGGCGTTCCTTTTGAGGGAAGCTCGTATCTGTTCGGGCTTGCGCAGGACATCGAAGAAGTCACCACGCGCGCCATATGCCGCTTTTCCGATACGCCCAAAAAAGCGACAATCCATATGCGCACAGTGAACGGCAAACCGGTCTTTGAGGGAGAACAGGTGTCGATAGAGGATGATTGTGTCATCAAATACTATCCGATTTGCCTTCCCGAATACATCCGCCGTTATGACGAGGCCAAAGGTATCCGCGTCAAAAAATAGGCGGTATTGACAGCCGCAATGACCATATCCTTATTATAAATCAATACGTTGATGTTTTGGCGTACTGCGGATAAAATCGTTGACCGCCGCCACGCTGATCGGCGATGTGTTTGCGCCCAGATACAGCGAATTGAAAGCGCCGCACGCGGACGCAAACTCCAGCGCGTCATTGATATTCCTGCCGCCCAGAATACTGCAGATAAATCCCGAACAAAATGCGTCTCCTGCGCCAGTCGTATCTTTTGCCGTGATCTTAAATGCGTTTGTTAATCCCGAATAACCATTGCCTTTAAAATATACGCCTCCCTCTCCAAGCTTGATCGCGACATTTTCTGCGCCCGCGTCAAGAAATACCTTCGCTGCCTCGCGGCAATCCGAAAAGCCGGTCAGATAACTGCTTTCAGCCTGGCTTGGCATATAATAATCGATATACGGCAAAAACGGCGCAACACCTTTAAACTTCAGCCCTTTCTTGTCCGACGCCATATCCGCGAATGTCATCACACCGCTTTCCCTGGCGAATTTCAAGATCTCCAGCAGTCCGTTGTCCTCAAGTTTCGGGATACCGAATATGCTGCCGACGGACAGCGCCCGCGCCTTGGCCATGTGGCCCAAATCGATATCTTCAAAGCAAAAATCAAGGTTGTTGCCTCTCCTGCAAATGATGTTGCGATCTCCCGATGCCGAAACAAGTGATATCGCGGTGCTGGTGACCGATGTGGATGACACCACAACACGCGACGTGTCGACGCTGTACGGTTCAAGCAACGACAACAACAGCCGGCCCAGGTTGTCATCACCGATGCGGCAGCAAAGCGATACGCCAAGGCCAAGCTTGGACAGAATGATGGACTGGTTGGTGGCATCGCCGCCGGGAACCACAGCAATCTCGTCAATCATCGTTTTATCCCGTTTAAAAATACTATGATCCGCCGGAACCGCAATAATATCCATGACGGCAATGCCCAGCGTGATCACATCAAAAGTTTTCATAGATTATTCCCAGCTATTGATAGTCTGTATATATAATACACTTTTTTCGCGTAATTGGTACTGTTTTCTGACGGTTATACCTGAAATATGTCATAATCAGTCTATTAATTCCTTTATATACTATTTAAATTTATATGCTCTTTATGATATTATTGTATAATAATAACAATATCGTTTCAACCCTGCGCCTTGTGGTTATATTACTGCAAAGGGAGTGGCTATGTTAAAAAAATTGTTTTTGATATTAAAAAAATTGTATTATGAACACAGTTCGGTCAAGGAAGAATGCGCAACGATCAA
>JAQTSP010000070.1 GCA_028711205.1 Eubacteriales bacterium
AAATCATGAAATTTGGAGGGTAATAGAATGAAAAAAGCATTATTTATTGTGTTGGCAGTTGTGTTGGCAATGGGTTTGCTCATAGGGTGCGCTTCGCAGGATATAGCGGGTCAAACGGCGGGGGATACAGCTGGGCAAGCGACACCCGCGCCGACAGCAAAAAATCTGCTGGATGATGATACGGACGCGCTCGGCAACGAGATCGATACGGACATGACAACGGATGAGCTGACCATCGTCTCAACTGCTGCCAGCATCACAGAAATACTCTTTGCTTTGGGCTGCGGCGACAGTATCATTGGTGTGGATATATACTCCACATACCCGGAAGAGGCGGCGGATATCGAAAAGATAGGCGATTTTAACGGTTTTGATACCGAAAAGATCATCTCGCTGAATCCGGCCGTGGTGTTTGCCGGCAACACGCTGCAGATGCAGGGAATCGAAGCGCTTGAAGACGCCGGCCTGAACGTTGTGGCGGTTGAGCCCACATATTATGAGGACATCGCACAGAGTATCACGCTGATCGGTTCCATCGTCGGCAAAGAGGAAGAAGCGGCGGCGCTGAATCAAGATATGGCGGACGCGGCGGCGGCTGTGGAGAAAACGGCGGCAGAAATCGGCGAAAAACCAACGGTGTATTATGTGATGTTTATCGGCGAGTCCGGCAACTGGACATCGGGACAGGGCAGCTTTATCAACACGGTGATCGAGATGGCAGGCGGCGTCTGCACGACGGCGGGGACGCAGAGCGAGTGGCTTGAGTATCCCATGGAGGACCTCATTGTCGACGACCCCGATATACTGCTGGTATCTGATCTGGTCGCGGAAGAAGACCTGCTGGCCGAAACGGGATACGCCGACCTGACCGCGGTCCAAAACGGCAGCTACTATTTCATTGATGCCGATATCATCGAACGGCCGGGACCCCGGATCACCGAGGCGCTTGAGACGATTCAAGGCACTATTTTAGACTATACCCACGGAGAATAACCTATTGAAACAGCTGCGCTCTAAAAACACACGAATCACTTTTACTGTGATGCTGCCGCTTGGTATCGCCGCTTTTTTGGCCGCGTTTCTGCTCGGCAGCTCGGGCGTGAGCATCGGCGAGCTGATCCGGCTGATCGGCGGAACGGCCGAGAGAAGCACCGCCATCATATTTTTTAACCTCAGGCTGCCGCGCGCGCTGCTCGCGTTTGTTTCGGGCGGCGCGCTCAGCATATCCGGTGCGTGCCTCCAGGGTATGTTCAAAAACCCGATGGCCGATTCGTATGTCGTCGGCGTGAGCTCGGGTGCGGCGCTGGGTGCGACGGTTGCGCTCGCGTTCAGTGCGCAGCTGGCGTTTCTGGGGTTCGGTGCGGTGACGATACTGGCGTTTATGGGCGCGCTGTTTGCGGTGTTCCTTGTTTACAATCTCGCAAAGATACAGGGCAAGGTATCGACGTTTTCGCTGTTGCTTTCGGGTATTGCCATCAGCACACTTTGCTCCGCGCTTGTGTACTGCATCATGATACTGTATCGGGACAAGATGGAGCACATCGTGATGTGGACGATGGGCAGCTTTTCGTCACCGTCGTGGGACAAGGTGGTGGTCGCGCTGCCGCCCATGCTCGTCGCAAGCGTGCTTTGCCTTGTTTTCGCCAAAGACTTAAACATCATGCTTCAGGGCGACGAGGCGGCGCGTCATCTTGGCGTTGATTCCGGCAAAGTCCGCCGCAACCTGATCGTGATCACAACGCTGGCGGCGGCGTCCGCGGTATCGGTCAGCGGCATCATCGGCTTCGTCGGGCTGATTATACCGCACATACTGCGGCTGATACTTGGCCCCGACCACAGACGGCTGTTGCCGTATTCGTTTTTCGGCGGCGGCATATTCCTGCTCTTGGCGGACACGTTGGCGAGAATCGTGCTTGACAGCCAGGAGATACCCGTCGGCGTGATCACCGCGGTCGTCGGCGTGCCGTTTTTCTTGTACCTGCTGCGCAGAGGGAAGAAGGTGGCGAAGTGAGCGATATCCGTATCTGCAACATATCATATTCATATACGCCATCAGAAAAAGCGCTTCGGGGCGTCAGCTTTTGCATACCGGCGGGGTGTTTTTGCGGTATCATCGGGCCCAATGGCTCGGGCAAGACGACGCTGCTCAAATGCATATCGGGATATTTCACGCCGGACGAAGGGCAAGTGCTGATCGACGGAAAAGATGTGGCCTGTTTTTCGACGCGCGAGATCGCAAAACGTATGGCGCTGGTGCAGCAGCATGCGTCGCTCGAATACGACTTCACCGTGATGGATATTGTGCTGACAGGACGGAACCCGCATATTAAAAGGATGAGAAGCGAAACGGAAGCTGACTATGCCATCGCGCACAATGCACTGGAATGTGCGGGCATCCACGAACTCAAAGACAGGCTTTTAACGACGCTCTCGGGCGGCGAATGGCAGATGATGATACTGGCGCGCGCGCTTTGCCAGCAGGCGGATATCATGCTCCTCGACGAGCCGGTGGCGGGGCTTGATATCGCTCATCAGGTCGGCATCATGTCGACGGTCAGGCGGCTCGCGGCGGAGCGGGGCATATCCGTGGTCTGTGTGCTGCACGACCTGAACCTGGCGCGCGCGTTCTGTCAGCAGATCGTACTGCTGAAAAAAGGTATGCGCTATGCCGAAGGGACGCCGGACAGCGTGCTTACTAAAAGCAATATTGAGCATGTCTACGGCACAAAGGTCAATATCATTGAGCAAGATGGGCAAAAATATATACTGCCCGTTATCGCCGGCTGATATATAAGCCGTTTCGTTTATCATCAATATAATTGAATCGCCTTTTTAATTGTGATATACTTAGGCTCAGCAATTTTAAGGAGCTTTTTTTATATGAGGATGTCACAGATGCTTTTTTCGACGCAGAGAGAAGCGCCGTCCGAGGCGGAGGCTGAGAGCCATGTGCTGCTCTTGAAGGCAGGCATGATACGGCGGCTTGCGGCGGGTGTGTACGCGCTGATGCCGCTTGGGTTCCGTGTGTTTAAAAGAATAGAGAATATCATACGCGAAGAAATGGATGCCGCTGGCGCACAGGAGCTCATTATGTCGGCGCTGCTGCCGGCCGAATACTATCAGGAATCGGGGCGGTGGGACGTGTTCGGC
Source organism: Eubacteriales bacterium (assembly GCA_028711205.1). GTDB lineage: Bacteria > Bacillota > Clostridia > Christensenellales > SZUA-584 > JAQTSP01. Next base: position 3,151 of record JAQTSP010000070.1, read on the forward strand.
ACAGAGATGATCAAGTTCAAAGACAGAAACGGCCGTGATTTTTGCCTCGGGCCGACGCACGAGGAGATATTTGCCTATGTGCTCCGCCAGGAGCTCCAGTCATATAAAGCGATGCCCAAGACGATATATCAGATACAGAGCAAATACCGTGATGAGCGCCGCCCGCGGTTCGGCATGATACGCAGCCGCGAGTTTGTGATGAAGGACGCGTACTCGTTCGATGTGGACGAGCAGGGGCTCGACGCATCGTACCAGAAAATGTACGATGCGTACTGCAGGATATTCGACCGGTGCGGCCTTCAGTACGTGGTCGTGCACGCCGACACCGGCGCGATGGGCGGTTCGGGGTCTCAGGAGTTCATGGTCAAATCGGACATCGGTGACGATACCATCGTGTCATGCGCGGGCTGCGGATACGCCGCGAACTCGGAGCTTGCGGCCTGCCCGGACGCGGCAGCCAGCACAGAGACAATGCAGCAAATGGAAAAAGTGCATACGCCCAACGCCGGCACGATCGAAGAGCTTGTCGGGTTTTTTGGGCTTGGCGCGCAGAAATTTGCGAAGACGCTTTTATATATCGCGGACGGCAAGATCATCGCTGCGATGGTCAGGGGAGACCGGGAGATCAACGAGACCAAATTGAAGAACTATTTAAAATGCGCCAGCCTTGACCTTGCGGGCGCGGCGGACGTGCGGCAGGCGACAAGCGCCGAGGTTGGTTTCGCGGGGCCTCTCGGCATCAAAGCGGACAGAGTCATCGTGGACAAAGAGATTCCCGCTATGCGCAATTTCCTGATTGGCGCGAACGAGACAGATTATCACTATAAGGGTGTCAATTACGGCAGAGACTTTTGCTCAGACGATGTGTGCGATATACGCCTGATCGAGAAGGGAGACCCGTGTCCTGTCTGCGGCGCAGAGATCGAGATCGTCTCGGCGATCGAGGTCGGGCATATATTCAAATTGGGCACGAAGTACAGCGAAGCGATGGGCTGCAAATTCCTTGACCGGAACGCCAAGGAGAGCCCTTGCATCATGGGCAGTTACGGCATCGGCTTAAACCGCACGATGCAGGCGGTCATCGAGCAGTCGTGCGATAAGGATGGCATCATATGGCCGGACAGCGTGGCGCCGTATAACGTGATCGTGATCCCTGTCGGCGCGGCCAACGAAGAACAGATGGCGCTGGCGGAAGAGGTCTATCAAAAACTTCTTGACGCCGGTATCGAGACGATGATCGACGATCGGGACGAGCGCGCGGGCGTCAAGTTTAAAGACGCCGACCTGATCGGTATACCGCACCGCATCACCGTTGGACGGCGCGCAGCAGAAGGCATCGTCGAATACAAACCGCGCAGGGCCGGCAAAGCCGTTGAACTCAATGCCGACGAGGCAGTCGTTAAAATCATCGAAACGATCAATGTTTGACAAATTATTTGCATACAAGGAATGACCGCATTCGTGTCAACCGAACGCGGTTATTTCTTTATTCCGGTATTTCATCAGCAAAATATATAAACCGACAGTTTTTGTTTTTGAATGATTCGCCATGATCCGCAATATACATATACCATGAACGAATCAGAGGAGGCATACAGCCATGGAAAAGAATCGTTTGCCAAAGCTGGAACTGGACGGTTTTACAAACCTCCCCAATGATGCATCGTATCGCCGGGGATCCCGTACGACAAAAAGGCGTGAGGCTCCTTTGTGGAAAAACAGGGCGGTATCCATTGCGAAGAAATTCAGCGCGCCGATAAAAAGCATACGGACCAGGACAGGTAAGGAGACTGCGCAAGAGACGGAACAATCAGGGACAGGCGATGTGGACGCGGGGTATAAACGGTTGCTTATCAAGACGGGTGTCTGCGCAGCCATCGCCATCACGATTTTGATCATCAGCAGTATCGATACGCCGCTTACCAACAGCATCACCGAAGCGATCGACGATACGGTGAGCCACGAGTTTGATATCGACGAGGATATCGGCAAACTCAAGTTTGTTCAGAGCCTAGATGAGGACGTAGAGAGCGTTTTCAGCGCGTTGCCCGACGCGGCGGTCGTTTATCCGGCCGACGGTGAGATCGTCACGGCCTATGGCGAGAGCGGCTCGCATGGCGTGCGTATCGCGCCGGCCGGCACCGAGGTCGTCAGCATTGCCAGAGGGACGGTAACCGCGGTGGGTGCGATCGACGGTATGGGGTATGTCAAGGTGGTGCTGGACGCGGGCGAAACGGCGGTGTTCTATAACATATCGCCCTCGGTGCTCGTCGATGATATCGTGATGCCGGGACAGGCGATCGGCGATGTGGTCGGCGACTACCTTTATATTGAAATGACGAGCGAAGGAGAATATATCGACCCGATCGCATATATCGAGCAGCGGGCTGTGCTGGTCGTGCAGTAACGCTGTATGAAGGGGCTTAGGATCTTTGGCAAAAAACTTAAAGTTAATTTGCTATTGATACCTGCAGTCATTATTCTGTTCGTGTTCGGCATGGGCGAAGCGGTGTTATACTTCATACCTGTGCTCATTATTCACGAATGGGCGCATATTCTCGCGGCGGCGGCGCTTGGTATGACGATCACCGAAATGGAGCTCTGGCCGTTTGGCTGCGCCGCCAAGATGCAGTGCTTTGCGATGTCGCGCGCCAGAGAGATTATCGTGGCGGCGGCCGGCCCTGCCGTCAACATGGTGTTCGCGTGTCTTGTTTTCATTATCGACAAGTCCATACATACGATAGCGATCGCCGACAGGTTGATAACGGCCAATATCACGATCGCCGCGATCAACATGCTGCCCGCGCTTCCGCTTGACGGCGGCCGCATCGCAAGAGCGGCGTTTTCGTCGTTTATGGGCAACCGGCGCGCAACAAAAGTCACGGCCATATCAGGCGTGTTTTTTTCTGCCGTTCTGCTGGGTTTTGGCGTATATGCCGCGATAGGATACGCTTTTAACCCGAGCTTTTTTATCATGGGCTTTTTCCTGTGCTTATCGGCTGTCAAGGAATTCAAAAACGCGCCGTACACGCTGATACGCGATTTTTCCGGCAAGCGGGACACGATTGAAAAAAGAAGGACGCTCAGCATCAACCGGTTCGCGGCGATGCAAAGCGAAAAGTTATGCGATATCATGCGGGAGTTTGAGGCGGGCAAATACAACATCGTGACGGTGCTCGACAATAATATGGGCGTGGTGGGAGAGCTTGACGAGCGCCGGATACTTGACGGCATGATGCAAAAAGGCACGCACGCCACGCTGCGAAGCATATACATGCAACGATAAGCAATGTTGCCGTTATTGTGCATAAGAACATGGTATGCTAGAATAACATAAACATGTTGACGATAAGAGAAGGGCTTTGAATGCGTTTATATTTTCTTTACCACAGCGCGGTCTGTGTTGTGCTCAAAAAGTCTTTGCTGATATTTGACTATTTTATCAACAGGAAAGGCAAAAACCTGGAGGAAGGGCTTGTCAGCGATGAGGATATAAAAAACGCCGGCAGCGTGTATGTTTTTGTATCCCATGCGCACCACGATCACTACAACCGCCGTATTTACAAATGGGCGGCGCTGAATGACAACATCACGTATATACTCGATTCGACGGTGCCCAAAGCACATACAAAGGGCAAGGCTGTCATGCTGAGCAGGGGCGAATCGTATGATGACGGATATCTTTGCGTCCAGGAGTTCGGGTCGACCGATATTGGCGGCAGTTTCTATGTGACGTGCGAAGGGACAAGCTTTTTTCACGCCGGCGATTTAAACGACTGGCACTGGAAAGACGACGGCAACGCAAGGTATTCGCGCGTCATGAAGTTGTATTTTGAAAGAGAGCTGAAATTTATCCGGAGCGCGGTTGAGCATATTGACTATGCGTTTTTTCCGGTCGATAGAAGAATTGGCAGCGACTATGACGAGGGCGCGGATATGTTTATCGATACGATGAAACCCAAATACTTCGTTCCGATACATTTTTCGCATTTTGACGACACAAAGGCCTTCAGCGAAAAGCACTCGGCTGGCACCACGAAAGTGTTTGCAATACATAAATACGGCGACAGGCTGATATAAAAAGGAGAATAATATGTTTAAAATCGATCATGTCAATATCAACGTAACGGACATAGAAAAAAGTGTTGTATTTTATAACAAGGCATTTGGGCTCAAAGAAGTGAGGCGTAATGCGGCGGATGACGGCAGTTTTGTTATCGTGTTTTTGTCGGACAATGCCGGATCTAAACTCGAGCTGACGTGGCTGAGAGATAAGGAAGGGGCCTATAATCTTGGCGATAACGAGAGCCACATCTGTTTTTCGGCCGATGATTTTAACGCGGCTTATCAGCTGCACAAAGAGATGGGCATCATATGTTATGAGAACAAAGGCATGGGGATATACTTCATTATAGACCCGGACGGTTATTGGCAGGAGGTCAAACCAGGCAAGTGATGCCTGTGGGAGGTCGGCATTTATGATACTTTTCCTGTGCTGCGGGTTAGGTTTGATTGTTTTTATGCTGCCGTGGTATAATATTTTTTGGGAAAAAAAGATTGCAAAGGGACAATATGATTGACATAAAAAAACTGGACAGTATACTTCCCAACGTGCAAAAACCGGCGAGATACACGGGTGGGGAACTTGGCGAGATCAAGAAAGACATTGACGAGAACACATTGAGGTTCGTTTTTTGTTTTCCGGACGTTTACGAGGTGGGCATGTCGCATATGGGCACATCCATACTCTATCATCTCGCGAACAGTCTGGACGGTGTGTATGCCGAGAGATGCTTTTCGCCCTGGCCGGATATGGAAAGCGCGCTAAAAGAAGCGGATATGCCGCTTTTTTCACTTGAGACAAAAACGCCGCTCTCTGGATTTCATATCGTCGGTATCAACCTGTCATACGAGATGTGCTATACCAACGTGCTGGCGATGCTGGATCTTGGACGCATACCGCTTTATTCAAAAGACAGAGATGATACGGCGCCCGTCGTCATCGCGGGCGGTGGATGTGCGTATAACCCGGAGCCGCTCGCGGATTTTATCGATCTGTTTGTGATCGGCGAGGGCGAAGAAGTATTGCCGGAGCTGATCGCGCTGTATAAAAAGTCAAAAGCGGCCGGCCGGCAGGCGTTCCTGCGCAAAGCGGCCGGCATACCGGGCGTCTATGTGCCCGCGCTCTACGATATCGTATATAAAAGCGACGGCGCGATAAAAGAGATCGTGGCGGCGGAAGGCGCGCCAAAGACCGTGCAAAAACGCATCGCCGCCGATTTTGACAAAAGCTTTTTTCCCGTGTCGCCCATCGTGCCTTATCTTGCCGCTGTGCACGACAGGGTGACGCTTGAAGTGATGCGCGGCTGCACGCGCGGCTGCCGTTTCTGCCAGGCGGGGTTTGTGTACCGGCCTGTGCGCGAAAGAGACGCGGAGCGGCTGATATGGCAGGCCAAAGAGAGCATCAAAAACACCGGCCACGAGGAAGTGTCTCTCGCCTCGCTGTCGACGGGCGATTATTCGGATATCGCACGGCTCGTGTGCACACTGTCGGATGATTTTAAGGGATCCGGCGTATCGCTTGCGGTGCCGTCTCTGCGCATCGACTCGTACGAGGGCGAATACGCGGGAAGGCTCAAACAGGTGCGCAACACGGGGCTGACGTTTGCGCCCGAAGCGGGGACGCAGCGCCTCCGGGATATCATCAACAAGAACTTAAGCGACGATGATATATATGCCGCGGTCAAAGACGCGTTTGAATCGGGTACCAACGGCGTCAAGCTGTACTTCATGATGGGCCTGCCGGGAGAGACGATGGACGACATCGCGGGCATTGCGGAGATGGCGGCCTGCATACGGCGTATCTATTACGAGGTGCCCAAAGTTCGGCGCGGCGGCGGGTTCCGCCTGACGGTCAGCGTGTCCTGCTTTGTGCCCAAACCGCATACGCCGTTTCAGTGGGAGGCGCAGGACAGTATCGCTACGCTGATGGAAAAACAGAATTTTCTGAAAAACGTACTGCGGGCGGTCAAGGGCGTGAAGTTCAACTGGCACGATGCCAAAGTGAGCCGGCTTGAAGCCGTATTCGCGAGGGGCGACAGGCGGCTTTCGTGTGTGCTCGTCGCGGCATACAGGCTGGGATGCCGGTTTGACAGCTGGAAAGAGTATTTTGATTATGAAAAATGGCTGGGCGCATTTGCCGGTGCGGATATGCTGCCGGCATTTTACGCGGACCGTGTGCGGGGCAAAAACGAAGCGCTGCCGTGGGATATGATCGGTACAGGCGTTACAAAGGACTATCTGTGGAAAGAAAGAACGGCAGCGTATGAAAAAAAGACAACGCCCGACTGCAGGCAGGGCTGCACAAACTGCGGACTGAAGAAAGCGGGGCTGTGCCAATGAGGATCGGCCTTGAGTTTGAAAAAAAAGACGCGGCGAAGTATATATCCCATCTTGACCTGCAGCGCGCGTTTTCAAGAGCGATCAGGCGGTCGGGGCTGCCCGTTGCATTTTCAGCCGGGTTCAACCCGCACTACAGGGTTTCTTTCGCGTCCGCGCTCGCGCTTGGTATGGAAAGTACATGCGAATGCGTCGAGATGGCGGTGGAAAATGACGTTTCTCCCGACGCGTTCCTGAGCGCGATCGGCAAAGCGCTTCCGCCGGGGCTGTATGCAAAAAGGGCGGTGCGGCTTGCGGACAATGCGCCAAAGCTGATGGCAGCCGTGCGCGAAGCTGAGTACAAGGTGATTTTTGAAAAAGCGTATTTGCACGAGATAAAAAGCGTCATATGTGATATAATAGCCAGCAGAGAGGTCGTTGTAAAAAAAACATCCAAAGGCGATGTCAAAGAAATTGACATAAGAAGCATGATCATCATGCTTGATATCATAAACGACGAATGTTTACGGATGCGGCTTGCTGCCGCGCCTTCCGGGTCGCTGAAACCGGGTCTTATTGTTGAGGAAATAATAAAACGGACAGGGAACTTTGCGTATCAAACCATAAGGACAGGGCTATATGCCCATGCCGGCGGCAACGCGATCGATCTGTTGACAGCCTGTCATGAGTAAAACGGGTATCTTTGCCTGTTTGTATATTTAGAATTAAGTTTGGAGTTTATTGAATGAATAAAAAAATAGTTGCGGATATCAACCCACTGGAGGCGCGAATCGCTCTATTGGAGGATGACAAACTGGTCGAGATCCACGTGGAACGCAGAGGCAAGGAACGGCTTGTCGGCAACATATATAAAGGCAGGGTCGCCAATGTTCTTCCCGGAATGCAGGCGGCTTTTGTGGATATCGGACAGGACAGGAACGCATTTTTATACGCCGGCGATATCCTTGCGGACACATCCGATTTTGAGTTCGGGCAAAAAACG
>JAQTSP010000071.1 GCA_028711205.1 Eubacteriales bacterium
TAAAGTGCCCGTCGTGCTGATGGACATCATGCGCCTGTCAGAGAATGATATCAGCAAAATGCTTGAGAACCTGCTCTACGAGTTCCCGTTAAAAGAGATCAATATGGATATGCCGGGATGGGCACGGGCGCTCTCTTCCGATCATTGGCTGATGGAAGAGGTCATCGGCGGCATATCGGGTACGCTTGGCAGCCTCGAGAAGGTGCGCGATTATCACGGCCTGATCGACGCGATGCAGTCTCTTGACGACGTGACGGGCGCAGTGGTTATCAGCATACTGCTTGGCGAGGGCAGCATCAACATAGAGCTGGGATTTCCCGAGGCGCTTTTCTACAAGATTTTGGGCGATGAGTGCGGATATCCGATCGACGACGATTATCATCTTGTGTCGATCGTTAAAGACCTTGTCAGCGCAAAAAAAGAGTATGACAGGCTGGCGTCCGCGCTGAAAAGCGTACGGGAAACGGGCTATGGCCTTGTGCCGCCGTCGATGGAAGAGATGTCGCTTGAAGAGCCGGAAATGGTCAGGCAGGGCGGACGCTTTGGCGTCAGGCTGAAGGCCAGCGCGCCGTCGCTGCATCTCATCAGAGTCGATATTGAAACAGAGGTTTCGCCGATAGTGGGTACGGAAAAGCAGAGCGAGGAGCTTGTCAAATATCTTCTCTCCGAGTTCGAGAACGACCCGTCAAGGATATGGAAAACGGACATTTTCGGAAAATCGCTTCACGAGCTTGTCAAAGAAGGGCTGTCGGGCAAGCTGACACATATGCCCGAAGACGCAAGAGTCAAGATACAGGAGACCTTGCAGCGTATCATCAACGAGGGCAGCGGCGGGCTGATCTGCATACTGCTGTAGAGATAAAGCAATAAAAAAGAAATCACTTTTTGCCTCAGAAACGTTTTCTGGGGCTTGTTTCTACCGGTGTTATGCCAAACATTGTGGGACGGCGTTATCTGTGGTATAATCAATGGCACGGGAAAATGCATATTGTTTAGTATGGGTTAAGAGGGGAATAATGACCGATCAAGAAATCAGAACGCTGTTAAACCAGGTGTTAAAAGACCTTTTTTTTCGGATACTCAGGATTCAGGAAAAATATGTATCTAGATCCTCGAACGATACGATAAGCCGGACAGAAATGCACATTTTAGAAGTGATACAGGATACGTCAGGCGCGACGCTTACGCATATCGCCGATACGCTTGGCATCACAAAAGCCACAGCAAGCGTATCTGTTACGCGTCTTGTTGAAAAGAACTATATTGCGAAATTACGCTCTGACAAGGATAAAAGGACAAGCCTGTTAAAACTGACGGAGCAAGGCGCTTTTTGCTGTAATAAACACAAGGAGTTTCATGACGCGATGGTGGAAAGCGTGCTTGATCGATTTGGCATCAAAGAATATCCGGATGTATTAAAATCGCTTCAGGCCCTGCGGGACTTTTTTTATAGCTTTGAGTAGGCGTTAAAAACTGCAATCATCTATTAACAAATTTCATAGGCACCTTAAATTTTGGTCATTTTTTAAAAGTAAATAATATTTCTTCGCGCCGGTTGCAACAGATTCGTAAAAAAGTCTGTTTTTATTTTGCTTTAGAATAAAGGTTTTCTTTTTTTTGTCAAAGATTTTTGACTTTTTTGCAACAACTGTTAAAGATAACGGCGTTGACATATACACGGTTGCATGATAGTATTTGCTAGGTTGTTTCGTTAGCAGTGCTAACCTTATTTGGTGTATGTTTGTATGTGATATTGGCAAAAGATAATGATAGAAATACGACTATTTCTTTGAAGGAGTTTGGATTTATGGATTTAGAAAAGGTTTTTAGTCTGATAGACAAGGCTGAAAAGTCTTCGTTCAATAAGATAAAAATCAAGATGGAGGATGTTTCTCTCTGCCTGGAGAGAGACCCAAGTGCCGCAGATGACATGGGCGCAATTTCCGTTTTGGAACCGAATGTGAAGGTTTATAAGGATAATGATGAAGATATTGTTTACGCGCCGATATCGGGTGTGTTCTATGTTGCAAAGGAACCGGGCGCGGAACCATTTGTCAAAGAGGGATCAAGAGTGGGCAAGGGAGATACGATATGCATTATTGAAGCCATGAAGATGATGAATGAAATATGCGCGCCAAAATCCGGCGTGATCGAGCATATATTAAAAAAAGACGGGCAGTCGATAACCGTAAAAGACGCGCTCTTCAAGTATGCAAAAGGAAAATAGCATGAAGACCGTACTGATTGCAAACAGAGGCGAGATCGCTGTCAGAATCATAAGAACATGCAAAAAAGCCGGCCTGAAAACTGTCGCGGTGTATTCGGAAAGCGACGAGGGAAGCATGCACGCAAGGCTTGCGGATATCAGCGTGTGCATCGGGCCGAGGCAGGCGGAAAAAAGCTATCTCAATATGGAGAGCATACTTGCGGCCGCCAACGCGTATCATGCGGACCTGATACACCCGGGCGCCGGTTTTCTTGCTGAGAGCGCGGCGTTCAGGAAGGCTTGCGAGGACGCGGGTATCATCTTCATAGGCCCGGATGCAGAGTCGATGCGGCTGCTTGGAGACAAGCAAAAAGCGCGGCAGACGATGATAGAAAACGGGTTTCCCGTTGTGCCGGGGTCTGTCGGTGCTGTTGAAAGCCTCAAGGACGCGATCGGCGTATCAAAGGAGATCGGGTTTCCGCTGATCATCAAAGCGGCCAAAGGCGGCGGCGGAAAAGGCATACGCGTAATAAGAGACCAAAAGGAACTGGATAAGGAATTTGCGTATGTGTGCAGGGAAGCGGCGCATGCTTTTGGGGACAAGAGCGTATACATTGAATCGTATCTTGAAAACACCAAGCATATCGAGGTCCAGATACTTGCGGATGAACACGGCAACACACTGCATTTCGGGACGAGGGAATGCAGCCTCCAGCGCAAAAACCAAAAACTTCTCGAGGAAGCGCCGGTTGCTAATGTCGACGCGGACGTACTGCGTCATATGCAGGAGACGGCTGTCAATATCGCAAAATGCGTGGGTTATAAAAACGCGGGAACGGTCGAGTTTCTGCTGACGAAAGACAACAAGTTTTATTTTATGGAAATGAATACGCGGATTCAGGTGGAGCATCCCGTGACCGAGAGCATCTTTGGCATTGACCTGATCAAAGCGCAGATACAGGTGGCACTTTCTCACCGGTTTTGTATCAATCAGGAAGATATCGTACCGAAAGGCCACGCGATCGAGTGCCGGATCAACGCGGAGGATGTCCGCGAGAATTTTAGGGCGTCGCCGGGTGTTATCAAAAACATGGTATTGCCGGGCGGGATCGGCGTGCGTATCGATACGGGATATGCGGACGGAGACGAGGTATCGCCGTTTTACGATTCGATGATCATGAAAGTTATCTGTACAGGAGACAGCCGCCAGGAGGCGATCCGTTTGAGCCTGGCCGCGCTTGACGAACTCAGGCTGGACGGCGTCGGCAACAACACCGAATTTGCAAAAGCGATGCTGAAAGACAACGACTTTATAACGGGAAATGTGCACACAAAATGGATCGAGAATGTGTTCTTTGACCGGTTTATGCGAGGTAAGTCATGAAGCTGTTTTCAGAGAGTATAGAGGTTGAAAATGCGGCCGAGAGGCCCAAAGACGATGCGCTTGAAAAACTTCACTGCGGCGGATGCGGAAAAGATATGATAGCGGATATCGCCCATGCGAACGATTCGACCTGTCCTTATTGCGGCGCCCTTTTCAGACAACCCGCGTATAAAAGGATCGAGATGATCGTGGACAGCGGCAGTTTTATTGAGATAGAGCGCGAAGCGGAGAGCAAAGACCCGCTGTCGTTTCCGGGGTATAAGACGAAGATCGCGAGCGAAAAAACAAAATCGAACATGCAGGAAGGCGTGATTATTGGTAAGGCCACGATCAAAGGCCAAAGGACGGCGATCGCCGTGATGGATTCATATTTTATGATGGGGTCTATGGGTACCGTTGTCGGTGAAAAGATCGTGATCATCGCCGGGTTTGCGACGATGAACAGGCTTCCACTGATCATATTCTGCGCATCGGGCGGCGCACGGATGCAGGAAGGCATCCATTCTCTGCTGCAGATGTCAAGAACGACGATCGCGCTGGCACGGCACAGCGAACAGAAGCTGCTGCACGTGAATGTGCTGACGCATCCCACCACCGGCGGCGTTACGGCAAGCTTTGCGATGCAGGGCGATATCATCATCGCCGAGCCAAAGTCGCTGATCGGGTTCGCGGGCCCGCGGGTCATTGAGCAGACGGTCAAAGATAAACTGCCCGAAGGGTTTCAGACTTCGGAATATCTGTTGGGAAAAGGGCTGATCGACCGAATCGTCGACAGAAAAGATTTAAGGGATACGCTTGCCGAAATTTTGGGACTGCACTGCAAAAGGTAAGCGATTTTGATAAAGGAAAAACGATGACAAACGCAACAAACAACACAGGCGTCGGCGCTTTTACGGCGAACAAGGAAAAACCGTGGGAGAGAGTCAAAAACGCCAGAAAAGAAAACAGGCCGCAGGCCAGGGATTACATCGGCAAACTGTTCCACGGCGTGTTCGAGGTGAAAGGGGACCGGTGTTTTGGTGACGATCCGGCCATCATCACGGCGGTCGCATGGTTTGAAAACTGGCCGGTCACGGTGATCGGGCAGCAAAAGGGGCATACGCTGGAAGAAAGAATGGCGTGCAACTTTGGCATGCCGCATCCCGAAGGATACCGCAAATCGATCAGGGCGTTGAAACAGGCCGAGAAATTTTCGCGTCCCGTGATATGCCTCGTGGATACGCCGGGCGCGTTCTGCGGCATCGAGGCTGAGGAAAGAGGCCAGGGGCTGATCATTGCCGAGCACTTAAGGGCGATGGCCACGCTGAAAACGTCCATCATATCGATCATTATCGGCGAGGGCGGCAGCGGCGGCGCGCTTGCGCTGTCACTGTCTGACCGGCTTATCATGCTGGAGAACAGCTATTTTTCGGTGATCTCGCCCGAGGGCTGCGCGTCGATACTGTTTAAAGACAGCTCGCTTGCGCAGGAGGCGGCAGAGAACCTCAAGCTGACGGCAAGCGATTTAAAAACGTTTAATATCGTTGACAGCGTTATCAAAGAACCGGAGGGGTTTGACCGGTTTAATATGGATAAGATTGTTATGGATTTAGGACGTGATATAAAAAGAACGCTGAGAAGGCTGACAAGGATAAAGCCAGACAGGCTGGTCGAAAAACGGCATGAAAAATTCTTAGGGATGAGGGGATTATAATTGATAGCACCAGTGGAAATTGCGGGCATCTCAACGACTCTGCCCAAAAGAGCCGTTACGAATTTTGAAATAGAAAAGCTTGTGGACACAACCGACGAATGGATCACGAAGAGAACGGGTATCAGCACGCGCCGCATCGCTTCAAAGGAAGAAACGGCGCTCGATATGGCCGCGGATGTGGCCAAAAAAGCGCTTGAACAATCAGGCGTTAAAAAAGAGGATATCGGTCTCATCGTTTCAAGCACGATCTGCAGTGAATATGTGACGCCCGCGATGGCCAGCCATGTCCAAAAAGCGTTTGATATCGACTGTGCCGCGATGGACATATCCGCCGGATGCACGGGGTTTGTCTATGCGCTCATAACAGCGGCCAGCCTGATGGATTCGCTCAGTATTGACGCGGCGCTCGTTGTCGCAAGCGAAAAGCTTTCCGATTATACTGACTGGGAAGACAGGTCGACGTGCGTGCTTTTCGGCGACGGCGCAGGCGCTGTTGTATTAAAAAGAAGCGACACGGCGTGTATGTCTTATCCGGTACTCGGCGGATCGCCGGATCATGAGGACGTGCTCATCTGCAAAAGAGAAAAGAGGCAAACGCCTTTCAGCGGCGCCGTCCGTGTTAAAAAAGAGTATATCCATATGAAAGGGCGCGAAGTTTTTACATACGCTGTCGGCGCGTTTGAGCATACATTAAAAAAACTATTGAAAATGTGCGGGGACAAACCGTATACTAAAATAATACCACACCAGGCCAACGAGAAAATTATCGATTATGTGATGAGAAAAACGGATTTTGGCAAGGAACAGTTCTTTATGAATATAAAAGAATACGCCAATACTTCCTCCGCAACCATTCCGATAGCCATGTATGATGCTTACAAAGAGGGCTGGCTGAAAAAGGGCGACAGACTGGCGCTGGTCGGTTTTGGAGCAGGGCTGACCTGCGGCGGAGTTGTGATAGATTGGACACTTTAAAAACTGGAGGAAATAAGTATGGAAGAGATTATTATTAAAAGCCTGATGGAGCAGCTTGACCTTGAAAGAGACGATATCACGATGGACTCAAGTTTTATCGATGATTTTGAGATGGACTCTCTTGATATGGTCGAAATGTTGATCGACCTTGAAAAAGAGACAGGAATCAAGATCCCCAATGAAGAAGTCAAGGACATAGGCACGGTCGGCGAACTCATCAAATACCTGGAAGGGAAGAAAGATGCATAAATATGGCGGCACCATATGCGATATGCTGGGTATCGACTACCCGCTGATACAGGGCGGTATGGCATGGGTCTCAAACGCGAGCCTGGCTGCCGCTGTGTCTATGGCAGGCGGCCTTGGTGTGATTGCAGCGGGCAACGCGCCGCCCGAGTGGGTCGCTGAGCAGATAAGAAAGGTTCGGGAGAAAACGGATAAGCCTTTTGGCGTCAATGTGATGCTGCTGAGCCCGTATGTTGAGGATGTTGCGCGTATCGTTACAGAAGAGCGCGTGCCCATCGTGATCACGGGTGCCGGCAATCCGTCCTCATATGTCAGGACATGGAAAGAAGCGGGATGTATCGTCGCGCCGGTCGTCGCGAGCCGTGCGCTTGCGATGATGATGCAGCGGATGGGCGCCGATTTTTTGATCGCGGAAGGATGCGAAGCGGGCGGACACATCGGCGAGCTCACGACGATGGTACTTGTGCCGGATATCGTTCGCAGTGTAGGCATACCGGTCGTTGCGGCGGGCGGCATATTCGACGCGGACACCGTTGCTGCTGCGTTTTGCCTCGGCGCGAAGGGCGTACAGGTGGGCACACGGTTCATACTGGCGGAGGAATGTACCGCGCATGAGGAATACAAAAACCGTATCATCAAAGCCAAGGATATCGACAGCAAGGTGACAGGGCGTATCACGGGGCATCCGGTGCGGGTTCTGAGAAGTCCGCTTGTCAGAGTGATGGCGCGTGTCGAGTACGAGGAGAACGCCGTGGAGAAGCTGGAGGAACTGGGCGTGGGTTCTCTTCAAAACGCGGTTTTGTACGGAGACAAAGACAACGGGTCTTTCATGGCCGGACAGTGTGCGTGCATGCTCGACAGGGTACAGACGGCGGCAGAGATCATACGCGAGCTGTTTGACGAAGAACGGTTAAAAAGTATCTGCAATCAAGTTTTTTGCGGCAGGCTGCTGGAAGGATGACAAAAGGATGACAAAATGAAAACAATATTTTTATTCCCCGGTCAGGGCGCACAAACGGTTGGAATGGGTTTGGACTTATACGATCATCATATTATTTATAAACAAACGTTTGATATGTGCGAGCAGGGCGCGGGGCTTGATTTGAAAGCCGCGTGTTTTGAAGGGGAGAGAATGGACGAGAGCGAAGTGGTTCAGCCCGCTATTTTTGCGCACTCAGTTTCGCTGCTGCGCGTGTTGCAAAGCGAAGGCTATGACGCGGATATATATGCCGGGCTGTCTCTTGGCGAGTACACCGCGCTGACCGCCGCGGACGTGTTCTCTGCCGCGCAGTGCGCGGCGCTTGTGCGCCAGAGAGGGCGCATCATGGACTATGCGCTGCCAAAGGGCGAGGGCGGCATGCTGTCAGTCATCGGGTTCGACATCGGACAGGTGAGAGATGTCATCAAAGATTATGACGGCGTATCTGTGTCCAATCATCTGTCCGAGCTGCAAGTGGTTATCGGAGGGAAGATGGACGATTTGAAAAAGCTTGAACAAGTGTTTATAAGCCGCGGCGCAAAAATGGTCGGTTTTTTAAACGTGAGGGGCCCTTCTCATACACCGATGCTGGCTGAGGCGGCGGATACGTTCATGTATGTATTAAAAGGCGTGGAAGCGGGCAGTATGCAAAAGCCTGTGTATTCCAATGTTATGGGGATGCCGTATGATAACGGCACCGATATAAAAGCAACGCTCGCAAAACAGATGTGTACGATCGTCAAATGGCATGGCTGCGTGGAGCATATGGTGGAAAGCGGCATCGAGAGATATGTTGAGATCGGGCCGTCCAATGTGCTGACCAAGCTGGTAAAACGCAGAGCAGGCAAAGACGCGCTCACCGTATCCGTGCGCGACTTGCCGACGCTGGAAAAGTTTTTGTCTGAAAATAATGAGTGAGGTGAGATATATTGAATCGATGTGCTTTGGTCACGGGCGCTTCGGGCGGTATCGGGCAGGCGATCTGTCTTGAACTTGCAAGAAGCGGATTTGACATCGGTATTCATTATCACAGCAACGATAAAAAAGCAAACGAGATAAAGGAAAAAGTTGAGGAACTTGGCAAAAGGGCGGCCGCATTTCAGGCTGATCTGAAAAGCTCGGAGAGCTGCCGAAACATGATCGCGCAGTGTGCCGATGCGTTTAGCGGCATATACGCGCTGGTCAACGGCGCAGGCATCACGGACGACGGGCTCATCATACGCATGTCCGACGAGCAGTTCGGCGGCGTCATTGAGGCCAACCTCAACAGCTGTTTCTACTGTACAAGGGAAGCGGTTGCGTATATGATAAAAGCGCGCGCGGGACGGATCATCAACATCACATCTGTTGTGGGTATCACCGGCAACTCGGGACAGGCCAACTACGCGGCGTCCAAGGCGGCGATGATCGGGCTGACAAAATCCTGCGCGAAAGAAGTTGCCAAACGCGGCATATGCGTCAACGCCGTTGCGCCGGGATATATTGAAACGGCAATGACAGATAAGTTAAGCGAAGACATAAAACAGAAAATGAAGCAGGCGATACCGCTCGGGCGGTTTGGCAGCCCGAAGGATGTCGCGGATCTGGTGTGTTTTTTATGCAGCGACAGCGCGTCGTATATCACCGGCCAGGTGATGGTTGTCGACGGCGGAATGGTCATATAGGGGTAAGGTGGAGGCATATGAGCAATAAAGTCATGATTACCGGCATGGGTGCGGTTTCACCCATTGGTTCAAATGTGGCGGATTCGTTCAAATCCGCAATAGACGGCGTGTGCGGGATTGATAAGGCCACGTACTTTGATGCGGAGTTTACAGGTATCACCGCCGCGGGCGAAGTCAAGGATTTTGACCCCTCGCAATATATCAGCAAGCGGGAAGCAAAGCGGATGGCGCGGTTTACGCAGCTCGCGATGGTCGCAGCGATGCAGGCATGGGAAGAGAGCGGCATGGGAAACAGCGGCTTTAATGCGGACCGCGTTGGCGTGATGCTTGGGAGCGGCATGGGCGGCCTTGGTATCATCTGCGAACAGTACGATGAAATGAAAGAGGGCGGCGCAAGGTGTGTTTCCTCATTGTTTATTCCAAAGGCCATCATCAACACGACGGCCGGACTGATCGCGATCAGGCTTGGGCTTCACGGGCCGTGTCTCAGCGTTGTCACCGCATGTTCTTCGGGCGCGGACGCGATCGGGCAGGCATATTATGCCGTCAAGGAAGGGCGTCTCGATGCCGTGCTTGTCGGCGGCGCCGAATCGACGATGATCGATCTTGCCGTTCAGGGATTTCACCAGATGCAGGCGCTCTCGGAGCAGACCGATCCCAAAAAGGCGAGCATACCGTTTGACAAAGACAGAGATGGTTTCGTGATGAGCGAAGGGTCGGCGTTTTTGCTGCTTGAGAGCGAAGCGCATGCAAAGAAGCGCGGCGCAAAACCGCTGGGGCAGATCGCCGGATACGTGCAGACGTGCGACGCGTACCATATCACGGCGCCGACACCGGACGGAGAATACGCGGCAAAGGCGATGGCGCTTGTCATGAAGGAAGCGGGTATCGATAAAAAAGACGTCGGATATATCAACGCGCACGGCACAAGTACGCCGCTCAATGACGTCAGTGAGAGCGGCGCGATCGAAAGATGTTTCGGCGATTACGCGAAAAATCTGCTCGTCAGTTCCACAAAGTCGATGACGGGGCACATGCTTGGCGCCGCAGGCGCTTTTGAGGCAGTGATCACGATGTGCGCGCTGAACTTGGGGATCGCGCCGCCGACGGTCGGCCTTGAAACAGAGGCTGAGGGGTGCAACCTCGATTATGTGAAGGGCAAAGCGAAGAAAATGGATACGCAGTACGCGATATCAAACTCGTTTGGGTTTGGCGGCCATAACAGCTGCATACTTTTAAAAAAGATAGACGATTAATACGGGTAATAAAAAGAACAGGCATGAAGAGGAGGCGTTATGTTAGGCATTGACGAAATTAAAAAAATATTACCGCACAGAGAGCCTTTTTTGATGGTCGACAGGGTGGACGAGCTTG
>JAQTSP010000072.1 GCA_028711205.1 Eubacteriales bacterium
GCTCCAGTTCCGCCGGGGTAAGAGTTTCAATATCCAGGTCTTTCGCCTCAGAGACGATAAAATCAACCAGACGGCTAAATTCCTTCGTGTTGTATACAGATGAGCCTTTATAAGCAAATACAAGTACCCTTCCGTTATCGGCGTAATCTATCACATCGACAAACCACGCAATTTTGTTCTTACCGTCGTGAGACGCCCAGTCGATTTTAAATTGGTCAAGCTCTGATTTATCAATCTCCATTGAGTAAAATGATCCGACCTGTCTAACCGCATGACGATAGACGTCTTCCTTGATTGTGCCGGTAGCTTTTGCTATTTCTTCTGCCAAACTCCACATGTAATTATTGGCTTCGTTGCTTCGTTTTTTGCTTGACTTGACGATCTCATATTCGCCGGGCTTAAACTTCAGGAGAAATTTCATGATATCCGAGATAGGGGCGGCAATTATTAAGTTACCGCCCTCACGTTTTGCTCCAAGAATGTTCATGCGTCCAGCGGATCGCCGGATGGCTCATATTCAGCTTCAACAATAACCGGCTCCTGCATGCCGTCATACAAAGGCTCATCTACGCTCATTTCCTCTGCGGAATAAAGTCCCCTAAACTCATCGGGGAAAGCCTCGCGCAGCGCCTGAACAAGCGCAACCTTACGAATCATCGTCGCCGGTTTTTTTACCCACTGGCTGTTTGTTTCGCCGTTTGCTTTTTTCCCCTCGTATTCCTCAAGGGATACCGTCATTTCTACGGGACACTCGTAACCTTTGACATATACCTTTGCCCATCCTCCGACAAGCGATTCGCCCTCAACGCGAAGAGTCCCTATGCGATGCTCAAGAGTTCCGTCTTCCTTGACAACAACAATCCCCGCCTGTTGTCCGGCATAATCTTTTTGTCGACGGGCGCGTTTTGTAAACACATCCTTACCCGTAACCATAGTTGCAGACTGTGAGCCGTATTTTATGAGGTACGCGTCACGAAGAAACGGGTTAAGGTGCTGAAAGCGGCAGAGGTTAAGAAACATAACAATTTCCTGATCGCTGACGTTCCCGCCGCCGGAAACGAGATAATTACGAATAATCGACGGACTTAGGTGCACCATTTCGCCGTTGCTTTCGTAATCTACCATTTTATTTTCTGCGCCTTTTTGCGCAAGGCTGTTTGCCATTAGTTAATCCCTCCATATTTGATGTTGTGGCGCTCAGTTAGGGCTTTCATATCGGCCCTAAATTCTGCTGTCGTCTCGTAAAAAATGACTTTAATGGTTTTTGTATCGCCGCATTTAGGCTTAACGTCCATGTAAACGTCATGCGGCTGTATGTATTCAGGCGCCGGCTGTTCGGGCAAGTATTCCTGTTTCATCGATTCCGCAGAACGAAGCAAAATTTCGTCCGCCTTCTTTGCCTCGTATTCGTCAAGGCGTTTCTGCTGTTCGTCAAGCCGCATTTTTTCCTCAAGCGCAGCACCAAGGTCTAAGCCGTTAAGATATTTGTCTTTAATCTGCGTCTCAAACGGACTTTTCAATGCGGAGATTGATTCAAGGTCTTTTCTTGCACGGTCAATAGTTTCGATGATTGTTGTCTCAATTTCTTTTTGTCTGAAAGTCACATTCAGCCATCGTTCGTCCCACATTTTAACAAGAGGCACCAATTCCAAAAGGTCGCCGATATTTTTTTGATAAAATGATTCAATCTCTGCTTTCTTCTCAGCCTTGAGCACATCATCAAAAGCTTTAACCTGACCGTCGATTGCGAGAATGGGTGCATCAATCAGTGCCACAAGTTCTTTCACGTTCTTTTCAAAGGTTTCATATGGAGCAAGACAAGCCTTTTTAACTTCTTTACGCTTGTCCTCGATGGCCTTTTTAAGCGCGTTCAACTTTGCTTTGTCGGCCTTTGCCTCGCGTATGCTGTCCTCCGTTACAACAAGCCCGTTATAATGCGTCAGGCTCAATGTAAGCCATGTTTTAAGCTGCTCGTGGTTGTAATCGATAGTGGCCGGTAGAGTTTCTAGGTCTGTCAACAATTCAAAGTCCATTATATTTTATCCCCCTTTATTTCCCATCCTGCGAGAATGTTGATTATTCTAAAATTCGATTTTGATTTAGAGTTAGGTATATACCACACATTAAAACCACTAACATCATCCGTTGATTTTATCTCGTGATATGATTCGACTTCTTTATACAATCTGTTCGCGAGATAAAGGCACCGGTCGTCGCGTAACGTTGTTGAGATTTTTGAAATATTAACTTCGATTCGCCAAACAAAAATCTTCCATAAAAATTTTTTCACATTTCCTCCTTAAATTCGCGGGAGTTTCAGATTTGGTTTTTTACCGGATTGAACGTACTCCCAAAAGTTTGTTACTTCTTTTTCAACAATGGCGATATCGTCAAGGTAATCGACGCGCTCAAAGTGATAATGCCGAGTTGTAAGCATGAGATTTCCGTTTTTATAATGCTTTAATTGAGCTTTTACCTTTACAAATTCCCATCCGGTAGCTATCATCTGATGAAGTATCTGAACAAAATAAACATCCGGTATTTGATCGTCCCATTTTTTCCAGTCCTGAGATTTGATAATCTCTGCCGTTTTAATTTCAAGTCCGCCATTTCGGCCAATATCATCTTCAAGTTCTCCGTCTGGAGTGGCAAAAATGAAAGGTTTTTCAAGGTTTCTGATGATTTTATATGGCGTAAACAACAACTTGTATTCCGGGAAATCAAGGGCAAATAGAGAACGCAATAATGGCTCAGCATCGTTGCCGTATTGCATTTGGGGATTTGATAAATCTCCGGTGTCTCTTCGCCCTGTTTTTTCTTCCCATAAAGCGACATTGTTTTTCCATGGTGAATAACCGAGTATTATCGGAGCGTCCGAGGCTCCTATGCCATTTTTGCGTTCGGCAAGCCATTTTTCGCGTTCTGTCAAAATTTCACCGTCTCTAAGAATGCTCATTGCTCATCTCCGCAACTTCAGCGATGTTCTGCAAGCATCTGCGGCAGAAGGTAATGCCGTCGATGACAACGATTCCGGTTGATTCGCCGCACATGGTGCATCCGCGCTGATATTTCTTCAGAATGATGCAATCTCCATCGACATAGATTTCCATTGAATCCCTGTCGTTGATATTCAAAGTACGGCGCAGTTCTTTCGGCAGTACGATTCTCCCCAGCTCGTCAACCGTCCTTACGATTCCTGTAGCTTTCATTTGACAATCTCACTTTCTGCCCTGTATAATGGGCGTGTATTTATTCCCATTGGCCGGGTTCGCTGTGACTAGCGGCCCGGTCCTTTCTTTCATTCTCGCAGGATTCGCAATATAAGCCATCCCCGCAAGCCTCACCGCAGCGCAGACAAAATCCGAATGACAACTGATCGTCGCAGATGTTCATGATCTTACGCAGCGGCCATAACCGTTTGAGGTAAGACAGTGCCGTTTTGTAGACATAGTGATAATATCGTGCGGCGTCTTCTCTTTCGTCTATTAGATAGAATCCGCTGCCGAAATTGGCTACCGGCACTCCATCTTTTCTGGCCTCAGAAACAAGTTCCCTGATCTGCCGGTTTTCAAGACCGGTCTTTTGCCTCAAAAACGGATAGTCAACCGCGTTTTGCTTTCCGGCCGGGATATGCATGGTAACGACAGCGTATTTTTTAGGCTCAGAGGCGTTTGCAAACGTCTGTACGCGTTTTTCGGGAGTATAGGAGTATACACGCCCCACCCGGTGGTATTCGGGCCATATATCGGCGATTTCGCAATTAAGAATTTTCGCTATCGTTTCTGCCGTTTCCGGCGTCGGTAAGACCTTGCCTTTTTCAAAATTTGATATCATGGGGCCGTCTATGTACCAAACGCCTATGCGAGAGGCTAAATCGATTTGACGTACATATCCGCGTTCAAGACGGAGTTTTTGTAATTGGTTCATTGCATCACCCCTTTTTAATTCATTGCTTTGCTTTCTTCTTTTCGAGGCGTGTTATCCCATCGTGGCGAAATTCCTTATATGGATACAGCTTTGCTGATTCTGCATATTGCGCGTTGCGTATCGATTCGTATGCTGCCCATTCCGTACAGGACGCGTGACATGTTGCGGAACGTCCGGGGCAGTCTCGGCGGCAGGGGCTAGGGTTTAAGTAGTTCGGGATTATCAACGTGATCTCTTCTTCCATTTACCTGATTTATATACCGCATACGCACATACGACGATCAATCCAACGGTGATCAAGTTGCCTGTAGTCTCGTTTATGACGCCCATCATACCGGCTGTCATGACGCAAGCGCCAGAAATAAACATGGAGGCAGCGGCAAACAGGCAGATTTCGCGCTTGAGCTGTATAGATATCTTGCGTAAGTGTCGGCCTTTGAGGGATAAAAGCTTCATCATGCGTTACCCTTGACCTCGTACCATTTGGTTCTGACAAAACTAAAATATTTTTCAAAAGAGTCAAATGAATCAAAAATAAACTCTGCCTCTATCCCATCATCCCATTTGAAAATACCATTTTCGATATTGTAGATTTTTCTTTCTGTCAATTTGATATTATTTGTTTCTGCGCAGAACACTTTGCCGCTCCAGTATTCCGGCTCCGGCTTATAGCCATCCAGTAAAAGGAACTCGTCGCATTCAGAAGGATCAAAACAATTATCTTTCGTCACCACAAGTCCATTTGTTGGAACTTCCTCAACCCTAAGTATGTCTCCAATATTAAGAGGCGGATCATGACGCCCCTCTTTTACGATATAGATGTATTCACCCTCTAAGGGTTCGCGCTTTACCATAGGTACGAGACATGCAGATAAAGTAGGATTATGTTCGGAAAAGTATTCAAATGAATTGTATCTGCCGAAAGATTTATATCCACCGTCAGAGCGAACATAACCGTCCGCATCGATTGTGTATACCTTACCTTTTATAAACCGTTTGCCTTCTTCATAGTCCTTCGTGCAATACATTCTCGCAATAGGTTCGGCAGGGACGGCGTCGGGCAAAAGCTCCATGTCGGATTCGCGTATAATGTTACTGAAATGGCTCTTGTCTGTTTCGCTCTCGCCGTACCAGCGGTCGCTACCAGGACGCTTTTCATACAGCGTTACCGTTTCGCCGATAGTAAAACAATGATTATTGCTATTTCTTGTTATCCTAGCTTTTGCGCCGACACGAAAACCGGATGCGGGGGATTCTACCGGGACAAGTACGACATACTCGGACGGAAAGATATATGCCCCATCCTCTACGCCGTAATCATATATAATTCCATCACTAACAACGTTCACTACAAATTCATCACCGTTTTTATAATCCTCATATGTGGCATGAGCAGATACAATCCTAATTCTCTCGCCTTGCTTTGCGTGGCGCTTTTCCTTCCGGTACATTGGCGCTTTTTCCGTAAGCTCTAGCGCATATTCGGGTAAACAGAACGCGCCGATGTTATAGATAACCTCACCTTTGCCGTTAAAAAAGCTGCCGGTTATGGTGTTGTGCTCTGGATTAAGAGCGACACGGTCGCCGATGTTGTATTTCATTGTGGTTCCTCCTTTTTATGTCCTTTTGTACACCCAAAATTGCCATCAAATGCTGAGCCGCAAAAATATCGTCTTGTACTTGTACCATCTTGCATATCTCCATACCATAAAGCGCAATTTGTGGTTTCTTTTTTTGTGCACTCTTCGCATCGCACGATACCAATGGCGCGCCTATTCCACGCAGCATCGGCTTTTGCCCTACGCCTAAACCAGTTTGCAAATGAAGCGTGGCATACACGGCATTCACGCCTGTAATGCTTTCTGTTTGCCGTTCCTTCAATGTATTGCTCCTGCATAAAAGGATTTAATGAGCCGCAGAACGGACACGGAAGTAACTCTGCCTTTGATTTCTCTGGTTCGGCTGTTTCTGGTACGTAGTAAGGGCATGGATCCTTACATCGGTTTTTACGATTATAAATACAACATTTTATAAATGGATATTCATCGTCACCATGGTCATTTGCACATGTGTTACACGGACAATTTGGAGTAGCTTGTATACAGCTATCGTAATGCTTGCCTTTCAATGCTTGCTCCTCCTTTTATTTGTTAATGGCCATAATGCAAAATGGTTACATTGCAGTTTTCAAGAGCAATAAGCATCTGAAGCAGCGGACGGATGCGCCAGTAATATTCTTCGTTGGCAGAGAAGTTTTCAAGGTATTTGATGACATCCTTAATGGGTGCTTCTTTAATGCGATATCCACAAGAATCATGTATAATCTCGGTATCACCGTCATCAGAGAAAAAATGGCAGTCTGTTTCTTGTTTGAATATGTTCACAAAACCGACCATTTTGCGAAGCTCAAACATTGCTATTTTTTCGGCGTATACACTGCCGTCAAAAGTTGGGGCTTTGGTTTTTCTGACAACATAAATTCGACTCTCATAACTCACGATTTAAACCTCCAAAATTTTTTAATCACATTCCATCACAGCACCGCCAGCACCAAGGCCACAAACAGCAGGAACAGAAACACAGTAAACAATACTTCGTTCGCCCGTTTCATACCGCACCGCCGATCACCGACAGAATATGCCTCACAAGCTCCGGGTTTGGCTCTACAAAGCAGATTTCGTCTGTGCATGTCTCGATGCGGCCCATGACCGTCAATGCCTCTTGTATGCTCTCAAAGGTGCCGAGAAGTGTGTTCGCGTGGTACAAGTTGATGCCGAGTATATAGGGGTTGCCGGTGAACAGGGATTCGAGAAACCTCGGAAGGGTATATAGATGCTCTGTTTTCTCGATAACGTCTAAGTCTTGCGTGATGATAACCATGTAGGTCACTCCTTACTGGTGTGACATCACCTTGGTTATCTTTGGTATATGTAGGCTATGCTTATCAAAATTTTGTCCATGCATCCTTTAATTGCCGGATTATATCTCCGTTATAGGCGTTTTCGGTCAGCGCAATAAACTCTTCTACCGTATATTCAGCATTAATATCCAAGTCGTGATCCCTGACAAAGGCGTTGCGTCCCATTTCGCAACTGCCGGTCAGAGTGTGGTGCCAATCATAAAACGCCTTGCCTGAATATTTCTGACAGGGCTTGAATTCCAACATAAACATTTCAATTTTTTCATCAATGTCCATATTTTCGAGAATCTTTTTCTGCATTGCCTCACGAGCCTCATCAAGCGTTTCACCATGCGCAAAAAGGTTGCTAGACTTGATGACAAAACAGGGCGTTAAAGATAAATCGGAATGAAGTATGTGGCCTTTGGCTACGTTATTCATAGTGCGGCTTATTAGCGTTTGAACGCCGTCAATTATGCAAACAGATTTGCCGTTATAAGCTTTAACGCCGTCGACGGAGCCGGAGCCGTCGCCGGAGCCGTCGCCGTAGCCGTCGCCGTCGCCGTCGCCGTAGCCGTAGCCGTCGCCGTAGCCGTCGCCGTCGCCGTCGCCGTAGCCGGAGCCGTCGCCGTAGCCGTCGCCGTAGCCGTAGCCGGAGCCGTAGCCGTAGCCGTCGCCGTCGCCGTAGCCGTCTCCGTAGCCGGTATCAACAGCTAAAAAGTCTGCAATCTTTACCGCTTCCATTCTGGCACCGCCTTAATGATTCGCTCCGCACCTACAGAGCAGGGCGTGATTTCAATAACGCCAAGGACGGTTATTTCCGGTACCGTGATTGTAAACTTACAGTTTTCAGGGTCTTTCACGCCGTCAACCGCTAACTGAGACAATGACGCGGCCCCAGCCCATCGCCATAACCTGCGGACGTTCGTGAGCACGGCCTCAGAGCCGTCGCGGGATTTGATGTTTCCGGCAAATACTCCGGCCCTGTCTGTGCGAATAATAAAGTACTGTTCCATTTTTGTTTTTTCTCCTTTTAATATTTTTTCTCGCAATAGACGCGCGGGATATGCATCACCTTGGTTATCTTTGGCGTAGGGGGATTATGTATTTGCTTTTCGCACGTATGGTTTGCGCTGTTTTATCGCAGATTTATATTCCAACAAATCAAATTCGTCAATTCTGACACAGCTTGCAGATAAATGTAATGCTTTTAGCTCTCCGCTATAAATGCGTCGGTACACCGTTAGATTACTGACTCCAAGGTCTTTCGCAACTTGGCTGATTTTTAGCAGCATATTTACCTCTCGATCTGGAGGGCGCAGGCTATGGCATCGGCAACGTTATCTCCATCCCGCTTTCCGCAGGCCCACGCCCTAATAGTCCCGACAGGAATTCCGGTCATTAATGACAAGTCTATGTCCCTTAAATGTCTCTCGGTTTTCTTTGCTTTTACTTTTCCGCGAAAAAGCCAATCAACATTCGGACGCTCTTTTTCAGTCCCGATATGCGCCACCTCCAAACTGCTCAAACTCGTAAATTTTTGTTGACATCGCAGGCAAAAATATGTATCATGGTTTCGTGCAACGCCATAATACAGAAGCAGTTCTTAGCATTTTGAGAATATTCTCACAATGTCTAGTTTTTTATTGCCCGGTTTGTCAATTTATTGGTACATTCTCATTATATCCGTAAATTTACGGAAGTCAATACATGTTCCGTAAATTTACGGAACATTAGATATTTGCACAAAAAAATCGCCTAGTTTTTGACAAGGCAATAGAGGGTGTCAAAATTGAGCTTAACGGAAATAATTTTTAGTCGGCTGGATTATTTAAGAACAAAAAAAGGGGTTTCGGTCAACACAATGCTTAAGGAATGCGGGTTGCAAAAAAGTGTCATAGATAATCTGAAAAAAAATTGCTTTCCTTCAATTGAAATTATATATAAACTCGCAGTATATTTTGACATCAGTATCGATTACATAGTTGGCAGGGAAAAAACAAAAAATCCCGCCATCGAAAACGATGACGGGGATATAGATAATACATTTTTCAATGAATTTAAAGAGTTGTCTCCATCTCAAAAGGCAATTGTTGAGGATGAGATGAAAGCTTTGAAATTAAAGTCATGACCTTATATTTATCTTCCATATTAAGCTTTTCAAATATCTCAATGGCATTTTTAATTCTTTCATCATCGTCTTCGTCCATGATATTTCTCCTTATGTATATTTGCCATATATATACTTTAAAAATTGGTTACCATTGGATGTAATTACTATAATAAACCGAATTTAACGCAAAATCAACAATAAGTTGTCGAGTATTAGTGTTTTATTAAAGAATAAAAAGAAGGGTAAATTATGATTTGTAAAAAATGCGGAAGCCAAAACGTAAGCGTGCAGGCGGTAACTACATTTAAAATACAAAGCGGGCACGGCTGCTTGTGGTGGGCTGCTATCGGATGGTGGCTATTGATTATTAAATTTTTTATATGGATATTCGCTTTTGTGCCTATGCTGATATTAAAACTAATAAAAGGCAAAAAATACAAAATAAAATCAAAAATCAGTTCTGAGGCCGTATGTCAAAATTGCGGAAACATATGGAAAGTATAGGGAATTTTATATGTCGAAAAGAACGCGGGGAAACGGAGAGGGCACGGCTTATAAAATAAACGGGTCTTGGAGGGCCGAGGTAACGCTTGGCTGGGATAAGGTTATTGGCTCCAATGGAAAGCCATATAAAAAACGAAGAGCAAAAACAAAATCTGGATTTAAGCTAAAAAAGGACGCGCTGGCATGGATTCGGTCTTTCGACAAAAATGCACCGATTAACAGCAAAATTTTGTTTAAAGAATTGTACGAATTGTGGAGCGCGTCTCATTATGAAAAAATAGCGCAAGACACTATAAACGGGTATAAGCTGGCATTTAAGCGATGCCGTGATATTTGGTATCGGGAGTTCAATTTGTTAAAAACAGCCGATCTGCAATACATAGTTGATGCCTGCAAGATGTCCAGGCGCACCAAGGAAGATATTCGAATTTTATTTTCAGCCATGTATAAATACGCCATACAGAACGATTACAGCATAAAAAATTACGCCGAATTCGTTACGCTGCCAAAAAAAGAAAAAAGTAAACGAGACGCTTTTACGAAAGAAGAAAGAGACGAGCTGTGGCGCGACTATATTTCTGGAAATAAATTCACCGGAGAAATTTTATTTATGATTTATTGCGGCCTGAGATTTGGAGAATACAAGACCATTGAAAGGGAGAAGATGTTTCTTGATAAGAAATATTTTATAGCCGGTATAAAAACAAAGGCCGGTATAAACCGGGAAATACCGATAATAGATAGAATATCGGGAATAGCCGAAGAATTGTACAATAAGTCTGATAACAAATATTTGTTGTCAATATACGAAAAAGAATGGTATTTCAGATATCATGCAACCTTACAGAGACTCGGAATACGCAATCTTGACGCGCATTGCTGCCGGCATACGACC
>JAQTSP010000073.1 GCA_028711205.1 Eubacteriales bacterium
CATTTCGTTCCAGGTCGTTATGGCTTTCCCCGCAAGAGAGTATGCTCTCTGTGCCTGTATCAGATTGGCCATCTCAACCGTCAGATCGACGTTCGACGCTTCAAGATATCCCGAATAGACCTTTGCGCCCGATTCAATGGCTTCTCCCAATGCGCCGGTTGCCACGTAACAACTGTCCCCAACCGACGACAATCCGTCCTTGTTGACAAACGTCACGATGTTCAGCGTCGCGAACGAAGGTTCATCCCCGACATATAATTCTCCGTTTTCGCTGACCGACAAATCCTCGGCATTGTCTGGAAGCTTGATACTGTTCAACTCAGAATCCAGTACATAATACCCCTGGGCGGTCACCAGATACGGCCCATCCTCTTCGCTGGAAACGGCAAAACTGCCGCAGCGCGTATATGTCATGTTGCCTTCGCTGTCGGCCACTGTAAAAAAGCCGCCGCCTTCAATGTAAAAATCGAGAGCCTCGCCTGTTTCCACCTTTGTTCCCTGCGAATAGTCGCAATACGTGGACGATAGCGTAACGCCGGTTCCCTGCTGAAGATCCGCCGTACTCTGCACATCCGCCGGATTGATGATCTCAGTATAGAGCGTATCCTTAAAGCTTGTGCTCCGGCTCTTGAATCCGGTTGTGCTGATATTGGCGATGTTGTTGGCGATCGTATCAACTTTTTGCTGCTGGGCCAGGAGGCCCAGTTTTGCCGAATATAAAGCCTGCATGTTTCTACACCTTCCCGACCTGATTGACCGTTATTTCGAGTGATTCGTCCACCATTTTCAATACGCGCTGGTTGAGCTCATAGGCTCTTGTCAGCGCCATCATTTCCACAAGCTCTTCGGCCATATCGACGTTGGAGCTCTCCAGATACCCCTGCATCACTTTTGTATCCGCCGTGTCAAGCATTTGCCCGGCGGCGTAGTTGTAGTAAAGGTTGTTTCCCTGTTTGCGCAAGCCGGACAGATCGGCAGGCGCAACGATTATAAGCGTTTCTTTCAGCACATCGTCAACGTAGATGTTGCCCTGCTCATCGATCGTAAAATCGTCACTGCCGGCATATATCCTGCCCGATTTGCCCATCACGTAATAGCCGTCGCTGTTGACCAGATATCCGTTTTCATCCACCGAAAAGCTGCCGTCGCGCGTATACCTGTCTCCGTCCCCGGTGGAAACCACAAAAAAACCGTCGCCTCGAAGCGCCACGTCGCAGGACCGCCCCGTTGCCTCGAGGCTCCCCTGTTCAAACTGTGTCACGATCTCTTCGACATGCGTTCCCGTGTTCTGCAAACCGACGATCGTCGTTGTGCTGATGACGTAAGGGTCGTTGACCCTTTCTATCAGCATATCTTCAAATGTGCTGGAAATCAAGGAATCTTTCTTATATCCCGTCGTATCAATATTGGTTATGTTGTTGGTCAACACATCCATTTTCTCCCTTTGTACCAACATCCCCGTACCGGCGATATAAAAACTTCTCAGCATAACATCATCCTTTAATAATAATAACTCAGTATCCTAGTTGATATATCGTTATTTTTATTGCGTAACTTTAGGTTTTTTTATCTTTCTCATCTCCAAAATCAACGAAACTGCCCTGCTGGATATCCCCAGTTCTCTGGCAATCTTTTCATTGTCCAGCCCCTCTTCGGCAAGACTCAATATCATATCAATAGTCTTTTCCCTCTGTTTTTTTTCCGTTGTTGCCGGTATTTTGGCTTTTGACCTGCTTTCACGCCGGTTTATTACATCACCGCTGCTTTTTATATCCGTTTCTCCGGATTTTTTATGTATTATTTTTGTTTCTTCCAGCAGGCTTAAAGCCTTCGCCACGCTTTCATCGATCTGCTTTTTTGCTTCCTCGGCGTATTCCTCAAAACCGTTCATCATGTCCTCAACATTCTGATACAGTTTGAACAACCGCTGTTCTTTTTCATAATTGCTCTTGTCATCCTGCTTTTTATTGCGTGTCATCCTGCCAATAAACCATATGACCGCACAGACAAGCAGAAATACATAAAATACAAATAAATAATGTGATATCGTCATACTTTTCACCTCATCGCTTTTTTTCTGCAGATCGTATTATCGGTTATACGCAAACTGCATCTTTGTTCTTAATTTCATGACCGCTTTGGAATGTATCTGAGACGTTCTTGATTCAGATACGCCCAGGACGCCGGCGATTTCTTTTAACGTCATTTCCTCGTAATAGTAAAGAGTGATAACCAGCTTTTCTTTTTCCGGCAATTTATCAATCAGGCTTCCCAGAATTTCGACCACTTCTTTTTTCTCGATCTGGGTTTCCAGCGACTCTCCGGGATCCTGTATTGATATCTCGGTGGAAAATTCGTCCTGTATCATCTCTTCAAAATGAATGATATTAAACATCTGTGCTTTTCCCAGCGTTTTGTGCAGTTCTTCCTCGTCCATATCCAAATGTTGCGCAACTTCCCCGTCCGTCGGTTCTCTGAACAGCTTGCTCTCAAGCTCGCTGTAGGCGTTGCCTATTTCCTTTATTTTTCTTCTCAGGCTCGATGGCGCCCAGTCCTGCTTGCGGATATTGTCGATAACCTCGCCTTTGATGCGCATCGTTGCGTAATGTTCGAATTTGACGTCTCTGCTGACGTCGAATTTTTCTATCGCATCCATAAGCCCCAGTATGCCGCAGCTCAACATATCGTCATAATTGCAGTATCCCTGATATGTCGGCATCATGCGCAGTACGATCGCTTTCACCCGCGGCGTATAACGCAGCACCAATTCATTTTTTATCTCCAGTGTTTTTTCTTCCGTATATTTTTTCCACAATTCTTCTACGTTTATGTTGCCAACGCTCATGCTATCACTCTTCCCCCAGTCCAGAATAGTTTCCCGATTTTGCCTTTCTCTTTCGTGCGACAATTTGCTGCTTTAAAACATACCGGCTGATATGCGTCCTGTCCTTTTCCGTATAGTTTTGAAACAGCAGCAAAATGTCATACGGTTCGGTTTTTTTTGCCGGTTTCCTGCACTTTAAAACCTTTGCCTGCAGCGTCATCGTTTCCGTT
This sequence comes from Eubacteriales bacterium, assembly GCA_028711205.1. Lineage (GTDB taxonomy): Bacteria > Bacillota > Clostridia > Christensenellales > SZUA-584 > JAQTSP01. The sequence continues at coordinate 3,055 of JAQTSP010000073.1, forward strand.
TCGCTCAGGCAAATCGCCACGTCCACATGCGTGCCTTCGGAAAAGCGCGTAAAGCAGCTGAGCTGAACGCTTTTTTCCGAAAGATTGATCGTTTTGCCTTTATATTGTTTCTCTGCCCCTTCATCATCCGTTTCCCGTATGGCCGCATTCAAGACGATCGGCAGACGGTAACACTGCCGTCTCTGTATTTTTCTAACGTCGGACACCGCAACAAACCGGCAGAGCATGATACCGTCCTCTTTAAACGATTCTTTCATCCGTGCCAGAAACGTGTACAGGCCGGTAGGCCGGTAGAACGCAAACTCAAAAAGCGTGTCCTCTTCGGCGCGGACAGGTATGCCCTTGACTGTCGGCTGAAGCACGACCAACTGGTTGCCCTCGGGCACGTCCTGCAGCTTTGTCCTGACGCAAAGGCTTTTATTCTTTATCTCGAAGATTTCTCCTATTACAACAATCTCATTCAGACGCACTTTAATTACTCCAACGTTTTATTTTTCTTTTCTATGAATCTTTCAAGAAAACTGATGACACCGAGTTTCTTTGATACGGCAGTCGGTATGTTCAAAAACTTGACGACGATCTGTTCAATGTTGAGAGACGCCGTGCATTTTGGAAAACTGACAAGTATGGGCACCTGCATTCTGACCGCTTTGCTCATGTTCGCATCGCGTATGATATAACCCAGGTTGTTGATTCCGATACCCGTGTTCTTTTTTGCGATCCGGATGAGCCCCTCCATCACGGTTTGTGCTTCCTGCGGGCTGTCCGCCTTGTTGAGCACCAGGCTGATATTTGTATCCGCCGCCTGTTCGCTGATGATCTTGATCATCGCATATGCGTCCACGACGGCGGTGGGTTCCGGCGTTGTCACAAGTACCGTTTCGTGGCTCGCGTGTATCAGCCGCAATATATTGTCGGACACCCCCGCGCCGGCGTCGAAAATAATCGTGTCCGCAATATCGTCAAGGCATAAAAGGTTATTGACGATCAGCATCAGTTCGTTTGTACCGAGCTGTGTCAGCTCGTACACACCGCTGCCGCCGGAAATAAACTGGACACCGCCAAGGCCTTCTTCAATGATCTCATGGGTCTCCTTCTGATTCTTTATCACATCCATCAGATCGTATTTCGTACTGACGCCAAGCATCACGTCGATATTGGAAAACCCGAAATCCATATCGATGATCAGCGCGCGTTTGCCTTTTCTGTTCAAGGCGATGGCCATATTCAAGGCCAGGCTGGATTTGCCGACGCCGCCCTTGCCGCTTGCCACTGTAATGATCCTTGTCTGTTTCATTTTTTGTATATTTGCCATCAAACGCAGCCCCTCTGCCTGATCGATCATTCCAACACACCCCGTCCAACAATATTTCTAACAAGCTTGTTCATATCCGCTTCACAGATGTCTTCCGGCACATCCTGTCCCATCGTTACATAAGAAAGCGGCATTTTCGTACAGTCGGCCATATTAACGATGTTGCCCCATGCGCCGGCTTCATCGAGTTTTGTCACGATCAGCTTATAGTCCTGGATAAATGAGTAATAATCGATGATATCCCGGCACGCTTTATAGCCAGTCACGATGCTGAGCACAAGAAATATCTCGTCGGCGCCGCAGATCTTTATATACCCTGCCAGTTCCTTTTTATACGCTTTGTCTCCCGGGCTTTTTCCCGCCGTATCAATCAGCACGACATCTTTATCTTCCAGGGCCTTCAACGCACTTTTAAGTTCGTCAGTATTATAGGCGGTTTGCACGGGTATATCCATGATTTCGGAATAAATCCTTATATGTTCTATCGCGCCCACGCGGTACGTGTCCATATTGATCAGCCCGACACTTTGCTTCTTTTCAAATGCCAGCATCGCGGCCAGCTTGACCAGCGTCGTCGTTTTGCCCACTCCGGTCGGGCCGGTAAAAAGCAGTACGTTCTGCTTGTATTTTTTCAGCCTGAGCGGAGACGGCTCGCCGAGCTTATCCAACACGAGCTGCCTGGCAACCGTATTGGCTTCAATTTTCTTTTTGCCGATGATCTCCTGTGTCTGCGCTGCGATCTCTTTCGCCATGTCCTCCTGCACATCGCTTTGCAGCAATCCGTTGTACAGTTTCAGTATTCCGGGAGAGAATGTAAGCGTTGTCTCTTTATTGGCAATCCGTATCTTATTCGAAAAATCCGCCACCGCATCTTTTAAGGCGTCGAGCTGCTCGCTGAGCATTTCTATCTTTGTGTCCTCAGCCTTCTCCTTTTTATCGGCCGCTTCTTTTTTCGATTCGTTTTTTACCGGCTCTTTTTTTGCCGGCTGGATGCTGCCGAATTTCTTTTCTCCAAAATCATAGGCCGCAACAACCTCGACGACTTTTTTCTGTAATAAACCGCCGATGCCTTTGTTTCTGACCGTTTTACTGTCGAGTATGACGGCGTCCGGGCCAAAATCCTTCCTGATTTTTTTCATGGCTTCCTGCATATCTTTTGCGATAAATCTTTTAACAAACATGTCTTATAAACTCACCACCCAGTCTGAATATATTTCGATATCCTGTTCCAGTTCATTATAGGAAAGCACGACCAGCTCAGGATAAACCGACGACGATAAGGTCTTGATATGCCTGCGTATCAGCGGCGATGTCAGCACCATCGGTACAACCCCCAGACTCAATGCCTGATTGACCGTCTTTTTAAGGCTGGCCAGTATCTTTTGTATCTGCCCCGGTTCAAGCGCCGCATGCGTATCGTTGTCCGTCTTGCGTATGCTTTCCGAGATAGCCTTTTCAAGATCCGGGCTGAGCGTGATGACTCTTGCCCTGCCGCCCGGAACAAAGCGTTTTGTGATGGCCCGCTTCATTTTCTGGCGCACATATTCCGTCAGTGTGTCCGTATCACGCGTAATCGCACCGTAATCTCCGAGTATCTCCAGTATGGTACCGATGTCCCTGATCGATATGTTCTCCCGCAGCAGGTTTGACAGGACCTTCTGTATTTCACCGATCGTAAACATCTTGGGAACCACTTCTTCGACCAATGCCGGCTGCTGCTTCTTTAAGTTGTCGATGATCGTCTGCACCTGCTGTCTGCCCAGAAGCTCATCGGCATGCCTCTTGATGACTTCCATCAGGTGCGTCGATATGACGGACGGCACATCGATCGTCGTGTATCCTTTCAGTTCCGCTTTCTCGCGATCACCCTCGGCGATCCACAGCGCAGGCAACCCGAAAGCCGGCTCGACCGTCTCGATACCGTCGATGGGTTCGTCGACTTCGTCCGGTTTCAGCGCCAGGAAATGATCCAGCATAACCTCGCCCCGCGCCACGTCAATGCCCTTTATTTTGATCACATACTCTTTCCGGCCGAGCTGTATGTTATCGCGGAGCCGGACGATCGGTACGATGATGCCAAGGTCAAGCGCGCACTGGCGCCTGATCATGACGACGCGGTCCAGTAGATCGCCTCCCTGTGACGCGTCGACAAGCGATATAAGCCCGTATCCGAATTCCATCTCGATAAGATCCACATGCAGCAGCGATGTGACGCTTTCGGGTTTGCGCTTCTCGGCTGCGGACGTTTCCGCCCTGTCCTTGATCTGCGCTTCTTCTGTTTTCTTTTGCCTGCCGGACTTGACATAGCCGACAACAATCAGAACGATACCGACGACGATAAACAGAACCGTCGGCAGCCCCGGTATAAAACCGATCAGCGCAACCATGCCGCCCAGGATATAAAACACATACGGTTTGCTGAACAGCTGCCTGGACAAATCCTGGCCGAAACTATCTTTGGTAGCGGCGCGTGTCACGATGATGCCCGTTGCGGTCGATATAAGCAGTGCGGGTATCTGGCTGCATAATCCATCGCCCACCGTTGCCAGCGTATAGACCGTGATCACCTCGCTGAAATCCATCGCGCTTCCGCCCACGCCGAGCAGGCCGATGACGATGCCGCCGATGATGTTGATCAGCGTGATGACGATGCCCACGATCGCGTCTCCTTTGACAAACTTGGACGCGCCGTCCATTGCGCCGTAAAAATCGGCTTCCCGCTGTATGTCCTGCCGGCGTTCGCGCGCTTCCGATTCGTTGATAAGGCCCGAGCTTAAGTCCGCGTCTATCGCCATCTGTTTGCCGGGCATCGCGTCGAGCGTGAATCTCGCAGCCACTTCGGCGACTCTTTCTGCACCTTTGGTGATCACGATAAACTGCACAACGACGATAATGAGAAAAACCACAAGCCCGACAATCAGATTGCTGCCGACCACAAAGCTGCCGAACGCTTTGATCACATTGCCCGCATCCCCGCCGTTGCTCAGGATCAGACGGGTCGACGAAATGTTCAGCGCGAGGCGGAAAAGCGTTATGATCAAAAGCACAGTGGGATATGTTGAAAAATCCAGCGTTTTTTTGATATACAGCGTGGTCAGCAGTATCAGCAGCGATAACGAAATGTTGGTAACCAAAAAAGCATCCATCACGCCCGGAGTCAGCGGGATGATGATCAGCAATACAATGACCAGTATAAAAACGGCTACCACTATATCGGTTATTTTCAACGATTAAACCCCCTGGTTTTCTTTAAACGGTACACGTACGCCAGCACTTCCGCCACGGCTTTGTACAGTTCCTCGGGCACCTCGTCGCCCACTTCACAGAAGAAATACAGCGACTGCGCCAGCGTTTTGTTTTCCACGATTTCGATCTGCCATTCCTTTGCTTTCTCTTTTATCGTTTGTGCCAGATAATCTTTTCCCTTGGCAACGACGAGCGGTGCCCTTTGCTTCCCTTCCTTATATGTCAGCGCGATCGCATAATGCGTCGGGTTCGTGATGACCACATCGGCGTTTTTGACCGCCTGTACCATCCGCATACGGCTTATCTGACGCTGTTTCTGCGCGATTTTCCCCTTGATCTGAGGGTTGCCCTCTGTCAGCTTATATTCGTCCCTGATCTCCTGTTTCGTCATCATCAGGTCTTTGCCGTATTTCCACCGCTGATATATATAATCGAACGGTGCGAATATCGCGAGCGCCAGCGAAAGCTTGAAGGCGGTGTTGAAAAGAATTTCAACAAACGCCGCAACAGATGTCTCGATGTCTTCCGTCATCAATGCGGAAAACTCGTTCATATGCCGCTCATATTCGCTGTACGCCACCATGCCCAGTATTGCGACCTTGATCAGCGATTTGAGAAGCTCGATCAGCGTCCTTTTTGAAAAGATACGCTTGAATCCCGAGACCATGCTGATCCTTTCCATCTTCGGCGCCATCGCCTTTGATGAAAAAACAAATCCGGTCTGCAATACATTGAAGACCAATCCGCATAAGAAGGCGGCAATCAGTACCGGCACGAGTATCGTCAGCAGCAATATGACTGCATTTGAGAATACCGTGGACACCGCAGAAACAGTCAGTTCGCCCGTTACGTCCTGTTCTGCGAAGAAATACTGCAGCATCAATTCTATGTTTTCAATGATCCCCCTGCCAAATACGGAAAGAGCACCGAACATGGCCATCAGTGAAAGCGCGGTGATCACTTCCCGGCTCTTGAATACCTGGCCTTTCTCTTTTGCTTCCCGCCGGCGCCTGGGTGTCGCTTTTTCTGTTTTCTCTCCCGATGACGGCTTTTGGCTCATACGGGCGCCAGCCCCATTATCATATCGTCTATCGCTTCAAACATCTGGTTGAAAATCACATCGCTAAAGTAAACGAAAACCGGCAATATCAGCAGCAGCATCAAAAACCCGAGCAGTATTTTTAGCGGTATCCCCACCACGAATACGTTCATCTGCGGTATCGCGCGGACAATGATGCCCAGTATCACTTCTCCCAGAAGCCCCGACGCGATCAGCGGTATCGCGACATGGACCGACAACAGGAATGCGAGTATGAACACGTCCAGCGCCACAAGGCCGATCTGCGGATTCAGCGCCACGGTGCCGGTCGGGATACTGGTGAATGTCGCCTTGATGATATAGATCAGCTGCAGGTGGCCGTTGACCGAAAAAAACGTGATCAGCAGTACGATCGTCATCAGGTTTCCTGTGATCGGAATGCTGATATTGCTCTGTACGTCGAACACATTGACCATGCCGAAACCCATCTGCATATCCATCATTTGCCCGGATGTCTGAACGATTGAGAAAAACAGTGTCGTTATGTACCCGAGCACCACCCCGAATAAAATCTCTTTTATGCACAGCAGCGCGAATTCCCAGATGTTTTGATAATCAACCACCGTCCCTTCCGAATAAGATGAAAATATAACGTATGTAATCAGCAGGCACAGGCCTATCTTCAGCGTATTCGGTAAATTCTTTCTGCCGAATATCGGCGAAGAAATGATCAGCGCCGTTACCCTTAAAAACATCAGTATAAAACAATCAAGATTCAAACTGATTTCATCAATTATCGCGATCATATTATTTCAGCATCGTATCAACATATCCGAACATACGCGTTGAAAATTCCGTGATGTTTGTCAGTATCAGCCCTCCGCATACCAGCAGCACCAGCAATACGGCAACGATTTTCGGCACAAACGCCAGCGTCTGCTCGTTTATCTGCGTGGTCGCCTGAAATATCGATACGATGACCCCGACCACCATCGCGACTATCAGCATCGGCGCGGCGACGGTCAATATTGTTGTAATGGCGTCCTGCATCACTGTAAGCACTTCCGACTGGTCCAATTCTGCCACCTCCGTACTTAAAAATTTTTATCTAGCCATAAAAAGCTATCCAAAGCTTGAGATCAATGTTTGTACGGTCAGCATCCATCCGTCAATAAGCACAAACAGCAAAATCTTGAACGGCAGCGATATGACGATCGGCGGCAGCATCATCATGCCCATCGACATCAGCACGCTGGCCACGACAAGATCGATCACAATAAACGGTATGTAAAGTAAAAATCCGATCTGGAAACCCCGTTTTATCTCGCTTGTGATGAACGCCGGGATCAATACCGTATTTGAGACATCGTCGAGCTCCTCGATATCGGTGTCTTCCGAAACAGAGATGAAAAACTCGAGGTCTGTCTTATATGTCTGTTCCATCATGAACTCGCGCACCGGCTCCATTGCAAGCTCGATCGCCTCTTCTTCGTCGATCTGCTCTTCCACATAGGGCTGATAGGCGGTCGTTTCGATTTCGCTGATGACCGGCGACATGACAAAGAATGTCAGGAACAGCGCCAGCCCGACAAGCACCTGGTTTGGCGGCATCTGCTGAAGCCCAAGGCCGTTTCTTATCAGCGAAAGCACG
>JAQTSP010000074.1 GCA_028711205.1 Eubacteriales bacterium
GGATCCTGACAGATGGGTTAATCTGCTTTCGGGATTCTAGGATCGGACCATGATACACTGAAGATTTGTTTCGAGAAGGTGGGAGTGGGCAAGGCTACGAAATCCTTGCCCACTCCCACCAAAGATTTAGGAGAAGATAACATGATTGACGATAACGACTATATGGTCGAATTTAAGTCTGTGAGCAAGAGCTTCGGGAATACACATGCACTGAGGAATGTCAGCTTCGGTGTAAAAAAAGGCGAGATACACGGACTTCTGGGAGAGAACGGCGCAGGCAAGTCCACGCTTGTGCGAATACTCACCGGAACGCATGTGCGTGATAAGGGAGAGATCATATTTGAAGGGAAACCCTATGTCGCAACTTCTTCACTCGATGCGGTGAACAAAGGCATATCGATAGTTTTCCAGGAATCCAACCTTGTTCCGTGCATATCGGTAGCGGAAAACATGTTTATGGGCAAACTTACTCATTTCAATAAGGGTGGGTTAATCAAATGGAACGACGTTTACGCCAAGACAAAAGAGATACTTTCATTGGTGCATCTGTCCAATATTGATCCCAAAGAGCCGGTATCCAAGTTCGATCTCGGTGTGAGAAAGATGATCGAATTCGCCAAGGTGTTATCGGATAAGCCGAGGCTTATGATAATGGATGAGATAACAGCTTGCCTCACACAGACCTATATAGATATAGTCTTTGATTGGCTGCGGAAGAAAAAAGCCGAGGGAGTTTCGGTCATATATATATCCCACAGGGTGGAAGAACTGTTCGAGATCTGTGATGTGACGACGGTGCTGCGCGATGGTGAATACGTGACGACCGTAGATCCTCACGGGATGACGGAGACGCAGCTGTCATCACTGACAGTAGGCAGGGATCTGGAAAAGAGCTTTTCGCATTATTTCGACAGGATACAGGCCAGCCCGGTCGGCGACGAAGAGGTGTTGTCCGTAGATGGCCTTACTATGAACGGTGTATTCGAAGATGTGCATCTGACGCTGCATAAGGGTGAGGTGCTGTCTATCGTGGGGCTTGATGGCTCGGGTTCCGAAGAGGTCGTCTCCTCGCTGTTCGGAGCGAATAAAGACGTGACAGGCACGATCAGCGTCAACGGCGAGATAAAGGAGATAACTTCTCCCAAGGCCGCGATCGACAGCGGGATCGGTTATGTCCCAAAAGAACGTGAGAGGCAAGGCATAGTGAATATATTTTCCATAAATGCGAATGTCACGTTGCCAATACTCGACAGGCTGAAAAATGGCATACTGCTTAACAACAAAAAGGAGAAAGGCGTGGCACAGAAATACGTCGATCTTCTGCAGGTCAAGTGCGAGAGCATCGATGAGCAGTGCAGCCAGCTTTCGGGCGGCAACAAACAGAAGGTAGTATTAGGCAAGTGGTTGGCGACAGAGGCCGGCGTAATGCTGCTCAACAATCCGACGCGAGGCGTAGACGTTGGCGTCAAATCGGATATCTACGAAATTATATTCGATCTGGCTAAGAGCGGGGTTTCGGTTTTGCTGGTAACAGGCGAATTACTGGAGGCTATAAAAGTTTCTCATAGGATCATCACAATGGCGTTCGGTAAAGTGACGGGTGAGTTCATACAGAACGAAAAGCCGATCACTGAACACCAATTGATTACTAAAATGATGTGAGCAGACAAGAAAAGAAGAGGTATTAAAAATGCAAATAAATCTTAAAAGTGACGGACAGGCTATTAAGCCCAAGAAGACATTTACAGAGATCGCGAAAAAGTATTTCAGCTATGCGTTCCTGATGGTCATGTTCGTGGTGTTCACACTGCTGAACAGTACGTTTATCAAACCAAGTAATCTGGTCAATATTCTGGAGCAGTCCACGGTCATACTGACGATGGGCATGGGTGCCACATTTGTAATCATATCGGGAAGTATTGATCTGTCGGTCGGTTCTGTGTTAGGGCTGTCGTCTGCGGTCATGGTTGCTACCGTCAATGCCTGGGGCTGGGTAGGTATTATCATCGGTATGCTGGTCGGCGCTGTGTGCGGTCTGATAAACGGTATTCTTTATGCTGAGACGAAGATCCCGTCGTTCATCGCCACACTCGGTATGATGGTCTCGTTGAGAGGCGTCGTGTATATAATCACAAACGGGATCGTATTTATTCTGGAAGGGCCGATCAGACAGATTGGGATCAATAAAATAATACCGTATGTACCTAATATTTTCATTGGATTCATTGTCGTGTTAGCTGTAACCTATATACTGTTTAACTATACGGTATTCGGCAGGAACGCGCGGGCCATTGGAGGTAACGAAGAAGTCGCTATGTTGTCCGGCATCAACCTGAAAAAGAATAAGATACTTATATATCTGCTTTCCGGCCTAACCTCAGGTATCGCCGGTGTCTTTGCCGCTATACGCTTGGGAGCTGCTGCGCCCGCACTGGGAAACGGATACGAACTCGACGTCATCGCCGCAATAGTCCTTGGCGGCACTCTGCTGTCAGGCGGTATCGGAAGACTTTTAGGGACTCTGATCGGCGGATTAATCATGGGCACGCTTGCGAACGGAATGAATATGGCGGGCATCAGCGCTTACTATCAACAGTTTATTCGTGGCTTGGTTGTGATCATTGCGGTCGTATTGACCATTGACAGAAAGAACATCAAGTTCGTCAAGTAGCGGATAGTTTATCGACGACAAATGAAGTGATTCAAGATATGGAAGTGATGTTGATTAAATTATGCTTGGGGAAATATTCAACGAACATACAAGCAAAAGCGATTAATAATACGGGTGCTGTCACGAACAAAGGTGATACCGAAAGGGTGTTGCTGGAACTGTTCGAAGTGGCAGGTGTCGATATACGGACAGCAGGAGTTCTTGCTTGTCTGAGAATGGGCGCTAGCCCCTTGGTGAAGGCTATGAACCTGATGCCATTGCTTTCATGGTTTTGGCGGCACCCCGTTGTCAGGCGGTATGCAAGATTTTCAGGGACGCTGATTGGTGGCTATGCTGGTAAACGGTCAATATTTTAGGCGTTCATGCATATTATCTAATCAGAGGTCCCGCGGTTGTTACTGCTGTTGCGCTTACAATCAACGGGAAAGAAAATAAAATCGTTTAATAGTCATTTTATAATGACGGGGAGGAAATATGTCAATGAGAGTCGGTGTTATCGGATGTGGCTTTATATCGTATGCACATATCTCAGGCTGGAAGAACAATAATGTAGATGTTGTTGCGTTATGCGATTTAGACGAAGAAAGACTTAACAGCAGAGGAAATCAGTTTTCGGTAAAAGCCAGATATAAAGACTATAAAGAAATGGTTGAAAAGGAACAATTGGATATTGTAGATATTGTCACTCCGGTTGGCGCCCATCGATCGATCATGGATTTCTGCTGCTCCAGGGTAAAGAATATTTTAATTGAAAAACCGTTTGTTAACAATATTGAAGACGGGACTTATCTGGTTCGAAAATGCAAGAAATATAATTGCAGAGCGATGGTTTGTCAATCGTACCGGTGGCATCCCTGGTTTGAGCAAATTAAAAAAGAGCTTGATTCAAACATTATCGGGAAGCCTTTCTATTCAAACATCATGCAGCGTGTTAGTTTTGATATCCCAACAGGAGCGGAAAATCGGGTTCCGCTTATAGAAGATCAACCGTTTTATGAAAACGTTGAAATGCTTATGCTTTTAGAGCAGGGATGCCACTTTTTAGATATTTATAGATACTTTTTTGGGGAACCGCAATATATACAGGCCTATGTTGAACGGGTCAGCCCCTTTGTTTTAGGTGATGATTTAGCTGTTGTAACCATCAAATTTCCAGATACTATTGGTATCGTGGAAGATCTTTGGTGTACGAACGGCCAAGAAAAAACGAGCGTGACTTTTATTCAAGGGGAAAAGGGCAGCATATATTTCGGCGGGACTGATGGCGCGGCACCCCACAGAACAGAGGAGACAGGGGATTTGATTATTGAATTAAAAGATGGGACGCGGCTGCAACGGGCGATGGATGCAAAGGATTACTATAACAGATGTTTTCAAAAAATGCAGAAGCACTTTTTGTACTGTATCGAGAATAATCTGCAGCCCCTGACGAGTATTGAAGATAATCTAAAGACATTGCAAATGGCGTTTAAAGCTTACCGGGCATCTGTGGAGAAGCAAACATTGTTTTTTGGAGAGTGAGAAATGGAAGACAAGTTAAGCTATTGTACTCTGATTTATAACGGAAACGAATTGACAAAAGCAATATCACACGTCCGGGAAGCCGGATATGATGGTATAGAATTATATCCGAAAGACTGGAGATGGGCTTTAGGCGAACTTGGAGAAGCGGGGCTTATAAATTTGTTTCGAAATTTAAGTGTGTCCGCACTATTCGGAGGCGTTTTATCAGAGCAACAAGAGGGTATAGCAGAAGCTAAAAATATTGCGCAGCTGCTGGATGTGAAATATATATTCATCGTTGCCCCTCCAAAAAATATGTGCCTGAAAAATGAAGAAATATTAAATATGTTGGAGAAGGCCTATTCTTCGGTCAAGAATACGGATATTAAACTTATCATACACAATCATGCCGGTACATTGGTGGAGACTATTGAGAGTACTTTGCAGCTGTTCTCAAATTTGGATAAACTCCCCATCGGATTATGCTTTGACTCTGTGCATTACGCGTTATTCCACGATGATCTGGTATCAAGGCTGGAAGAAATAATACATTTTATCGATTATGTGCATTTGAAGGATATGAATCTGACAAGGCAGCAGCTATCTGCCATAAAGCCTGTAGACCAATGGAAATGGGGTGATCTCAGTCATATAGCCGATCATTACACAGGCCTTGAAAACGGCGTCATCGACAATGAAAGTATTGCTAAAAGATTAAAGGATTTAGGCTATGCGGGTTGGTGGCTGCCTGAGATCGAAAGAAAGGAAATCAACCCGTTAGATCACGCAATAGAAAATTTTAAGGTTCTAAAATCATACTTATAGATAGCGACTATCTGAACTGTTAAACATCTTGGGAGGTAACGAATGCATTACGGCGTCGACATTGTTGTCTTGGGTTATATATTTAACGAACACATCATGGATAAAGATGGTCATATTAGCGGCCCGTTTTTAGGTGCAACTGCAGCATATGGTTCGATGGCATTGGGAAGAGCCGGATTTAGTACGGGGCTTGTTTCAAATGTCGGACCGGACACACCGTTTTCGTTGATTGAACCGTTCATCAAAGCAAATGTTGATTTAGAAGGGTTGAATAAGTATCCTGATTCATGTGAAACAAAAGATATATTAAAATATTTTGATGACGGTACAAAAATTATTGAGTATGAAACCAGAGCGCCGATTATTATGCCAAATGACATTCCGAATAAATATTTAGATACCATGAAGGTAATGATGTTATGTCTGGTAGATTATGAGGTTGATATAAAAACCATTGAACATGTGAGGCATAAGCGTAAGGACGTACTCGTCTCCGCTGATCTGGGCGGGATCGGCGGTGCTCATTCCACAAAAGAACTGAGGAACCAATATATTTATTTAAATGGAGGGCAGCTGCAAAAAAAAGTACTGTCGCTGATAGATATCGGGAAAATGAGTTCTGAAGATTATGCCTGTATTTCGGGTAAAAAATCATTTACCTTAAAAGACGCGGCGCAAGATCTGCTTGATCAGGGGCTTAGCATTGTCGTTATCACACTGGGAGAAGATGGCTGCTATATCCGTACGAAAGACGGACAGGAGTTTAAAACCCCTGCGGTTACACCGATAAATGGCGTTGTTGATACAACCGGAGCCGGAGATACCTTCATCGTAATTTTTACAGCAGAATATGTGCGGACGGGAGATATAGAGAAGTCCGCCTTGTTTGCCAGCGCAACGTCTTCAATCTTAATAGAGAAAACAGGCGGCGTATCAGTCGAAAGGTGCCCGGACAGGGCTATGATAGAAGAAAGGTTAAAAAGTTTTTTAATATAGATTTAAAATGAAGAGGAGGAACAAGGATGTCTGACAATGTTAAAGCGGCAGTTTTGGTGAAGCCTGGAATGGTGGAGATGAGGGAGTTCCCTATGCCAACACCAAAAAAAGGCGCTGCTGTGGCGAAAATCCTTTTGGCCGGAATATGCGGTACAGACAAACACAGTTATAGAGGTGAAACAAGGCAGTTCGGAGGAACTTCATCAGCGAAAGACATTTCTCTGCCGCTTATTCAAGGGCATGAAAATGTAATGGTCATTTCTGATATTGATGAAGAAGGAAGCCGATCATTGGAATTTCATGGGGAAATCTTAAAACCCGGCGATAGAATCACGATGTGTCCCGATGTGGTTTGCGGTAAATGCCATTACTGTAAACATTTTGCCTGGTACCCCTGGTGCGATGATATGCAATTTTGCTATGGAAACACAAGGTCTTGTGATGAGAAGGAACATTTATATGGAGGGTTCGCTGAGTATATATATATAGAGCCGGGTACGCGCATATATAAAGTTCCTGATGGCTTACCTAATGAAATGGCCGTATTAACTGAATTAATGTGCGTGACGTATACGCTTGACAAGGCGAAGGAATTCTACTCGTTTTCGGGTGAAGGGTTCGGGTTTAATGATACAGTTGTGATTCAAGGCGTTGGGCCTTTAGGCTTAGCGCATATCATTAAAGCAAGGATGCTTGGAGCCGGGAAAATTATCGTCACTGACCTCTCGGATTACAAATTAAAATTGGCAAAGGAATTTGGGGCAGACATTGCTATTAATGTTGAAACGACAACAGAAGCGGAGCGCATTGATTTGGTAAGACAAGAAACACGGGGCCTGGGCGCTGATGTCGTTGTCGAATGTGTTGGTTATCCGCATGTCGTCAATGAAGGGCTAACGATGCTTCGAAAGGCGGGAGTGTATCTGGAAGCCGGGAACTTTGTCGATGTTGGCGCCACCCCTATTAACATGCATATGATATGCTCTAAAAACCTGCGTATTGTCGGCATGTACAATCACGCTTATACAGGCTACAGGCCAAGCATGGAAATGATGCTGCGCGATATAAAAAGATTTCCGTGGGATAAATTTATAAGTCATAAATTTCCCTTGAAAAATACAGAACAGGCAATACAGGCCAGCATGGAGAAAGATAGTATGAAGGTCGTTATTGACCCTTGGCAATAGATTAAAGATATTTTTTATTCTGGAGGAGATTTGAATGGATACTTATTTAGTAACAGGCGCAAATGGGTTTGTGGGTAAAGAAGTCGTGAGACAATTGCTTAATAATGGAAATAATGTGACGGCAATCGGGAGACACAAGCCGGATCTGAATGTTCAATTTATCAAAGCCGACATATGCGACACACAAGCCATTAGAGGAGCGCTACAAGATAAGAAATTTGACTATGTTTTTCATCTTGCGTCTCTGCCGATTGACACGGGTGATCCCTATCAGATGGTCAATACAAATGTTTATGGATGCCTCAATCTACTTGAAGAGGCAAGGAAGATAAAGCCTGAAAAATTTGTTTTAGCAAGCAGTATTTCCGCATATGAATGGTTCCCGGCTACGAAGTTTAATGCTCCGGATTATTTGCCCGTCGATGAAGAGCATCCCTGCAGGCCAAAAGATATGTATTCAGTTACGAAACGTATGCAGGAGCTGCTTATCCAAACTTATTATTGGCAATACAAGGTGCCTGCGGTTGCTTTACGTGTGACCGCTGTCATCGGCCCTGATGGCAAAGGAGGAGGCCAAGGATGGAGAGAAATTGCCGTGCAGTTAAGTAAAGGGGAGCGGGTGCAGATTCCACATATGAGCGCAAGTGAGAAGTGCCATTATGTCGATATACGTGATGTGGCAAGAATGTTTATAGCCGCGGCAAAAAGCGATGTTCATGGAGGCGAGATATTTAACTGCTGCGGACCGAAAGCTGTGACAGGCGCCGAGTTTGCTGAAATTGTTCACCGTTATTATCCGGATATTATTGTTGAATATGGATTTCCCTGGAGTATGGCGCAAGGAAACGAAATAGAATTCGACATGAGCAAAGCAAAAGAAATATTAGGATATGAACCGCAGTTCGGTTTGGCGGATTCTATTCAGTATTTAAAAGCTTGGATTGACGGCGGGAACCTGAAAGATTAACGGAGAAGCGATTGAAAACTAAATATTTACATGATTACCATATACATACAGAGTATTCGTTTGACTGTCATGTCAGCATGAACAGTTATTGCAAAAAAGCGGTAGAGCTAGGCTTGAATGAAATATGTTTTACGGATCATATTGATCTATTTTATGATAGAAAGCCGGTTGGAGCTGATGCTGAAAAATTAGTTGTTAATGAATCAGGCAAGATGAAATTAACATATATCGATGATTGCCGTCAAATAATAAATTTTGATTTTAATGAAAGACAAAGAGAAATAGGCTTACTCATGGCTCAATATCCACAACTAAGAATTGTTTCAGGCGTAGAGATTGGTCTGGCTCCGGGAATGGATCTTTTTTTCGATAGATATATAAAAGACTATCATTTTGATTATATCTTAGCATCACAGCATTTAATTAATGGCCAAGATCCATACTGCGGAGGATTTTTTAATGACAGGTCAAAGGACGAAGCTTATCAGGAATATTTAATGGAGATGTATGCGAACTTAAAAAAATTTGACGATTTTTGTTGCGTCGGGCATATTGGTTACCCGGCAAGATTTTGCAGTGAAGAAGATAGCCGATTGCATATTAAAAATCACATAGACATCATAGATGAAACATTAAAACTGCTTATTGAAAAAGGACATGGTATAGAGGTAAATACTGTAGGCTATAAAAATACTGGAGATTGGTTTCCTCCCTATTCGATAATACAAAGATTTTATCAATTAACAGGAGAAGTGATAACGATTGGATCGGATTGTCACAGCCTTGATAGATTAGGGCAATATAATGAGGTAGCGTTGCAAATGGTTGAGGCTGCCGGGTTTAAATACTTAACATCATTCTATAACAAAAAGCCTCAATACGTTAAAATATGATAAATGAAACAGGAGGAGCCATGAAAAAGAAATTGATAATCGGCGTGATTGGCTGTGGCAGAATCGGCAGGCTGCATATAGAAAATATATCGAACCATATTCATTTTGTAACAATAAAGGCGATTGCCGATTTGTATGCGAATGAAATAAAAGCCTGGGCATATGAATTAGGGATTAACAACGTCTATTCAGATTATAAAAAAATACTTAATGATACTGAGATTGACGCTGTCCTGATCTGTTCACCTACAGATACACATTCAAAAATAATTGTCGAAGCTGCGAAGGCCGGCAAGAATATATTTTGCGAAAAACCGATAGACTTTGATATCGAAAACATTACTTTTGCATTAGACGCGGTTCGGCAGTCGGGCGTAAAATTACAGATCGGTTTTAACAGGAGGTATGATCATAATTTCAAAGCGGTAAAAGATAAGATAGCCGAAGGCAAGATCGGCGATCTTCACATCATTAAAATCACCTCAAGAGATCCTGCCCCGCCGCCTATTGAGTATATTAAAGTATCCGGCGGGATATTTTTAGATATGACAATTCATGATTTTGATATGGTAAGGTATCTGACCGGCGGCGAAGTGACAGAGGTTTATACAAATGCGGCTGTATTGGTCGATCCGGCGATCGGCGCCGCAGGCGATGTTGATACCGCTATCATCTCGTTGAAATTTGCCAACGGTGCGATCGGTGTTATTGATAATAGTCGAAAGGCTGTTTACGGATATGATCAGCAGGTGGAGGTTTTTGGTTTAAAAGGGTCGATAGCCATTTCAAATGATACGCCCAATTCGTCTGTTTTAAGCACGGAAGAAGGCGTATTTTGTGAAAAGCCAAAGCACTTTTTTCTCGAAAGGTATAAAGATTCATTTGTTGCGGAATTGAAAGACTTTTTTGAAGCTGTTTGTGAGGATAGGGAAACCAGCGTAACGGGCATTGACGGATTAAAACCTGTACAGATTGGACTTGCGGCACAGAAATCCTATATAACCAATATGCCTGTAAAGATATTAACGTAATAAAGGAACTTGAAAAAGCACGGCAATACTGATTCATGGGAAAGGGAGATGACGAATATGCTGAACAGAGAAAAAGTGAAACTGGGCAATGCGCCGGTCGGATGGACGAACGACGACTTGCCCGAGCTTGGTGCGGAAAATACTTTTGAGCAGTGCATCAGCGAAATGGCGCTTGCGGGGTATG